>JALOTO010000084.1 GCA_025457845.1 Thermoplasmata archaeon
GCCGAAGAAGAAGCCGTACGAGACGCGCTTCACCAGGATGTTCGAGGTCAAGAAGCCCATGACCAAGCCCGAGGCACCCAGGGAACGCCTCGTGCTGGTGGAGCTGTCCTGCAAGGACAAGAAGTGCTCGCCGTGCACCTATCCCAACTGCCAGAGGTTCGCCAAGGCGACCACGCAGGAGAAGAAGAAGGCCCCCTTCAAGGTGAAGGTCACGGAGATCGAGAAGGGGACGGACGTGTCGAAGCTGCTCGGGAAGTAGGGCGCTGAGGAGCTTAACGAATGAGAGTACGGATGACGGGGGAGAGGTACCGGATTCGTCGCGCGACTAACGAAACAGATAAAGCGATGAATTGGTTACCCAAGGGCGCGCCTAGGCCACCGGCCGGGGCGCCGTCTGACACCTATCGGTCATTTGACACATATGTGAACATGGAGTAACTAGTAACCGTTGGAGGTCTTTGAATGGAGAAATCGGTCTTGGTTATAGGAGGGGGCGTAGCGGGCATACAGGCCGCGCTGGACCTCGCCGACAAGGGGATAATCGTCCATCTGGTCGAGAAGACCCCGAGCATCGGCGGCAGGATGGCTCAGCTGGACAAGACGTTCCCTACGAACGACTGCTCGATCTGCATCCTCGCGCCCAAGATGGCGGACTGCTTCAGCCACCCGAACACCAATGTCATCACGTACGCCGAGGTCGTCGGCGTGGAGGGGAAGGTCGGGAGCTTCAAGGTCAAGGTGCTCAAGAAGGCCAGGTACGTCGACGAGGCCAAGTGCACCGGCTGCGGCGAGTGCCTCGAGAAGTGCCCGAGCAAGGTCGTCAACGACTGGGAGCAGGGGCTGACCAACAGGAAGGCCATCTACGTCCCGTTCATGCAGGCGGTCCCGAGGGTCATGACCATCGACAAGGACCACTGCCTCATGCTCACCAAGGGCAAGTGCGGTAACTGCAAGAAGGCCTGCAAGAGGGAGGCCATCAACTACGAGATGAAGGACCAGATCCTCGAGCTCGAGGTCGGGTCCATCATAGTCGCCACCGGGTTCGATGTCTGGAACCCGACGACATCCACCGAGTACGGTTACGGCAGGTACCCCAACGTCTTCACTGCGATGGAGTACGAGCGCATGATCAACGCCGCAGGGCCGACCCACGGGCACATCAAGAGGAGGTCCGACGGCCAGCGCCCGATGAGGATGGCGTTCATCCAATGCGTCGGGTCGAGGAACCCGACGGTCGGGCACCCGTACTGCTGCGCCGTGTGCTGCATGCACTCGACCAAGGAGTCGATGCTGGCGAGGGAGCACTACGACGACATCGAGTCCACCATATTCTACAAGGACATGAGGGCCTGCGCGAAGGGCTTCTGGGAGTACGTCGAGCGCGCCAAGCGCGACTACGGCGTCAGGTACATCAACTCCGACGCGACGGTCCAGGAGAACGCGGACAACCACAACCCCATAGTCGTCTACGACGTGGGCGGGAGGCAGCAGTCCGAGGAGTTCGACCTGGTCGTCCTCGCCACCACCCTGGTCCCGAAGAAGGAGACCGTGGACCTGGCCAAGCTGCTGGGGCTGAAGATCGACGAGTTCGGATTCCTGGAGAGCGCGGACAGGATCCTGGCGCCCGGGACGACGGTCGTGCCGGGCATATACCTGGCCGGATACTGCGCCGGGCCGGCTGACATACCCGAGAGCGTGGCGCAGGGCTCGAGCGCCGCGGCCAAGGCCGTGGAGGCCATAGCCCAGGCCGGAGGTGCGTGATCACATGACGACCCATGACAAGGGAGAGCAGCCGAGGATAGGCGTGTTCGTCTGCCACTGCGGCGTGTTCGCCACAGACAACCTGTACACCTGTGCCGAGGACGGCCTCAGCAGCATAAGGGAGGCCATCAGGAAGCACAACCTCAACAGGGTCATAGTCGCCAGCTGCACACCGAGGACGCACGCGCCCCTGTTCCAGGCGACCTGCGAGGGCGCGGAGGGAGCACTGCTCCTGGGTCCACATGAAGGAGAAGGACCTCGCCACGAAGAAGTCCAAGGACCTCATCAGGATGGGGGTCGCCAGGGCGCGGCTGCTCATTCCCCAGGAGGAGGTCAAGGTCGACGTCGAGCCGGTATCGCTCGTCATCGGCGGCGGGATCAGCGGAATGACCGCGGCGCTGTCCATGGCCGACATGGGCTTCCCGGTCCACCTCGTCGAGAAGGACGGGGAGCTCGGGGGCTTCGTCAAGATACTGAACAACCTCTACGTGACGGACAAGACCGCGGCCGACACCATCAAGCCGCTGATCGAGAAGGTCAACGGGCACAAGAAGATCAAGGTCTACACGGGCTCGGCCGTGAAGAGCGTCGAGGGGTTCATCGGCAACTACGAAGTGGTCATAGGCAAGAAGGGGGCCGCCGATGTCAAGGTCAAGGTCGGCACGATCGTGGTCGCGACCGGGGCCCTGGAGTACATCCCTGAGGGGCTGTACGGATACAACCAGTACCCCAACGTCGTCACCCTGACAGAGTTCGAGATGCTCTGCAAGAAGAAGACCCTGCCGAAGCTCAAGAACGTGGCGTTCATCCAGTGCGTGGGGTCCAGGGGCCAGGTCAAGTCGTACTGCTCCAGGATCTGCTGCAACGTGTCCGTCAAGAACGCCGTCAACATCGTGGACAACTACGACAACATGCTCGGGGCGGCCGAGAAGCTCGGGACCGTGATCGAGAAGGTCCCGGTCGAGAAGAAGGCCACCGACGAGATACTGGAGCGCAGGCGCAGGAGGAGGGGCCGCGACGCCGGGATCGAGGAGGGCGGGGCCGAGGAGGTCAAGCTAGGGCCGTCCGAGAAGATCGAGGTCACCGTCTTCAACAGGGACGTCATGGCATACGGCGTCGAGCACGAGCTGCAGTACAACAAGGCCAGGGAGAAGCGCGTCAAGTTCGTGCGCTACACGACGGACCACCTCCCGAAGGTCTTCATGGAAGGCAACCAGCTCATGCTGACCTACTTCCACGAGACCCTGAAGCTCGAGAGGACGATGCCGGTCGACATGGTCATACTGGCGACGCCGCTCGTGGCGCAGCCGGACGCTGACCAGCTGTCGAAGCTGCTCAAGGTGCCGCTCGGCCAGGAGGGGTTCTTCCTGGAAGCGCATGTCAAGCTCAGGCCGGTGGACTTCGCGACGGACGGCATATACTGCGCCGGCACCTGCCGCGGGCCGGCCGACATAACCGAGTGCGCGATCCAGGGGAGCGCGGCGGCCTCCAGGGCGGCGATCCCGATGGCGAAGGGATACGTCCAGGCCGAGGCGCTGACCAGCGTGGTCGACGAGACCAAGTGCACCGGGTGCGGCACCTGCCTGCAGGTCTGCCCGTACGGCGCCCTCAGGAAGAACGAGAAGGGCTACGCGGAGGTCATAGTGGCCGCGTGCAAGGGCTGCGGCTGCTGTGGCGCCACCTGCCCCGAGGGAGCTATAACGATGACGAACTACACGGACGCGCAGCTCCTGGCTGAGGCCAGGGCCGCCCTCGAGGAGGGATTGCAGTGACTGACGCCAAGCAGGCCGGGGAGTTCGAACCCAAGGTCATAGGGTTCCTGTGCAACTGGTGCTCGTACGCGGGGGCGGACCTCTGCGGAGTGAGCAGGTACCAGTACCCGACCAACATCCGCGCGGTCAGGGTCATGTGCTCGACGAGGATCAGCCCGCACCTGGTGCTGGACCTGTTCCGGTCGGGGGCGGACGGCATCCTGCTCGGCGGCTGCCACATAGGCGACTGCCACTACATATCCGGGAACTACTACACCGAGAAGCGCGTGAGGCTCATGAAGAAGCTGCTCGAGGAGAGCGGCCTCGAGCCGGAGCGCCTGAGGCTGGAGTGGGTCTCCGCCTCCGAGGGCGAGAAGTTCTCGAAGGTGGTCAGCGAGTTCACCGAGCATGTGAGGAAGCTCGGGCCGAGCAAGGTCAAGAGCGACCAGGTCCAGAAGGACAAGGTCGCGGCCGCGGACGCCGCTGGCGAGAGCTTCAGGCTGAAGGCGCTGGTAGGCAAGGAGCTGAACCTGGTCCAGAAGGGGAACGTGTACGACAACAAGCTGGACCCGGCCGAGCTGCAGAGGCTCATAGACCAGGCGACCGAGGAGGAGTTCGAGCGGGCGCTCATAGTCGAGCTGAGCCGCACGAAGCCGAGGTCGGTCAAGGAGCTCGGACAGATCATGGACGTGCCGACGGACAAGGTCCTCAGGCACATCGTGGCGCTCCGCCAGAAGAACATGCTGGCCATGGAGCACCCGGAGGGCTTCACGCCCACTTACAGGACGATCGAGATCGGAGGTGAGCAATGATGGCCACCACGGACAAGATAGGCGCAGTGATGGTTGTCGGAGGCGGCATCTCGGGCATGCAGTCGGCTTTGGACCTCGCAGACCAGGGGTTCAAGGTCTACCTCGTGGAGAAGCAGCCGAGCATCGGGGGCGTCATGGCCCAGCTCGACAAGACGTTCCCCACGAACGACTGCTCCATGTGCATCATGGCCCCGAAGCTCGTCGCGACCGGCAGGCACCACAACATACAGTTGATCACGAACGCAGAGGTAGCGATAGTGGACGGCCAGGCAGGGAACTTCACCGTCACGGTGAAGCAGAAGGCCTTCAGGGTCGACACCACCAAGTGCACGGGCTGCGGCAGCTGCGCGCAGAAGTGCCCCGTCGAGGCCGCCGACGAGTACAACGAGGGGACGAAGATACGCAAGGCGATATTCGTCCGCTACCCACAGGCGGTCCCGCTGGTGTACAGCATAGACCCGGAGAAGTGCATCGGCTGCGGCATATGCGCGGAGGAGTGCAAGGCCAAGGCCGTCGCGTACGACCAGAAGGAGAAGGTCATAGAGATCAAGGTCGGGTCGATCATAGTCTCGCCTGGCTTCGACGAGTTCAACGCGAAGCTCAAGAGCGAGTACGGGTACGGCGTCTTCAAGAACGTCGTGACGAGCATCGAGTTCGAGAGGATGCTCAGCGCGACCGGGCCGTACTTCGGGTCGGTGCTCAGGCCATCGGACGGCGACATACCGGAGAAGATAGCCTTCATCCAGTGCGTCGGGTCCAGGGACGAGCACTGCGGCAACGAGTACTGTTCCAGCGTCTGCTGCATGTACTCCATCAAGGAGGCGGTCATAGCGAAGGAGCACGGCGGGAACATCAAGCCGAGCATCTTCTTCATGGACATGAGGGCCTTCGGCAAGGAGTTCGACGAGTACTACAACCGCGCCCAGAAGGAGTACGGGGTCAGGTTCGTCAGGTCCAGGATCGCGTCCGTGGTCGAGGACCCGAAGACCAAGAACCTCATGCTCAAGTACACCGGCGAGGGCGAGCCGAAGGAGGAGGTCTTCAACCTCGTCGTGCTCGCGGTCGGGCTGAGGCCCACCGCGGACGCTGAGGCGCTGAGCAGGATCCTGAAGTTCAGGCTCAACGACGACGGCTTCTGCCAGACAGGCACCTTCAGCCCGGTCGAGACCTCGAGGCCAGGCGTCTATGTCAGCGGCGCGTTCTCCGCGCCCAAGGACATACCGATGACCGTGGCCGAGGCGAGCGGTGCGGCGGCGAAGGCCGCGACGGACATCGCGGCCGCGAGGGGCACTCTCGTGACGAAGAAGGAGTTCCCCAAGGAGCTCGATGTCAGCGGGCAGGAGGCCAGAATCGGCGTCTTCGTCTGCCACTGCGGCATAAACATAGGCGGGGTCGTCAAGGTCCCGGAGGTCGCGGAGTACGCGAAGACCCTCCCGAACGTGGTCTACGCCGAGCAGAACCTGTACACCTGCTCCCAGGACGCGCAGGAGCGCATCAAGGAGAAGGTCAAGGAGCACAAGCTCAACAGGGTCGTGGTCGCGAGCTGCACGCCCAGGACGCATGAGCCCCTGTTCCAGAACACCATAAGGGAGGCGGGGCTGAACCCCTATCTCTTCGAGATGGCGAACATCAGGGACCAGTGCTCGTGGATACACATGCACGAGCCCAAGGCGGCGACGAAGAAGTCGAAGGACCTCGTCCGCATGGCGGTCGCCAAGTCCAGGCTCCTCGAACCGCTCGAGAACCTCGAGATCAAGGTCAACCAGGCCGCGCTCGTGATAGGCGGCGGGCTGAGCGGGATGACCGCGGCCCTCGAGCTGGCGAAGCAGGGGGTCCAGGTACACCTCGTCGAGAAGGACAAGCAGCTCGGGGGCAACCTCGGGAAGCTGCACTACCTCCCGACGGGCGACGACCCGAAGGCCTACCTAGACGGGATCGTCAAGGAGGTCATGTCCAACCCGCACATCAAGACGCACCTCGGCACGACGGCCAAGAACATCGAGGGGTACGTGGGCAACTTCAAGACCGAGCTGGCAAACGGCCAGAAGGTCGAGCACGGCGTGGTCATAGTGGCCATCGGCGGGCAGGAGTACAAGCCCGAGGGCGAGTACCTCTACGGGAAGAACAAGGGCGTCATGACCCTCCTCGAGTACAAGGACAAGCTCTCGAAGGGCGAGGTCAAGAGCGGCACTTCCGTGTTCATCCAGTGCGTCGGGTCCAGGGAGGACAAGCACCCGAACTGCTCCCGCGTCTGCTGCACGGGCACGATGACCGCCGCGATCAAGACCAAGGAGAAGGACCCGGCGGCCAAGGTCTATGTGCTCTACCGCGACATCAGGACCTACGGCTTCAGGGAGAAGTTCTACAAGGAGGCCAGCCGGAAGGGCGTGACCTTCATACGGTTCGAGGACGACACCAAGCCCAAGGTCGAGGAGAAGGGCGGCAAGCTCGAGGTGACCGTGAAGGACGAGGACACCGGCAAGGACGTGGTCCTGAGGCCGGACCACCTGGTCCTGGCGGCAGGGACGAGGCCTTCGCACGACATCGAGGCTCTCGCCCCGATGCTGAAGGTCCCGGTGACCAAGGAGGGCTTCTTCCTGGAGGCGCACATGAAGCTCAGGCCGGTCGAGTTCGCCACGGAGGGCGTCTACCTGGCAGGCCTCGCCCACGGGCCCAAGTTCGTGGACGAGAGCATCGGGCAGGCGCTCGCGGCGGTGTCGCGCGCTATGACCGTGCTGTCCAAGACCACCCTCGAGGCGGAGGGCATAGTCGCGAGCATAGAGGAGAGCCTCTGTGACGGCTGCGGCATATGCGTCCCGACCTGCGAGTACAAGGCGCTCGACGTGCTGCCCGACAAGAAGGACCCGAAGAAGAAGATCGTCGAGGTCAACGTGGGCCTGTGCAAGGGCTGCGGCGCCTGCGTGGGCGCGTGCCCGTCCGGCGCCCTGACCCAGAAGGGCTTCAGGGACGAGCAGATCTACGCTATGATCGATGCCGCGCTCGAGGACGCGCACAAGAAACCGGAGGTGAAGCAATGAGCACTGAGGCACACGGACAGAGCCAAGCACATGTCGGAGGCGAGCACTTCGAACCGAAGATACTCGTCTTCTGCTGCAACTGGTGCTCCTACGCCGGGGCGGACCTGGCGGGGGTCAGCAGGCTGCAGATGCCACCCCACTTCAGGGTGATCAGGGTCATGTGCTCGGCCAGGGTAGACCCCGAGTTCGTCCTGAGGGCGTTCCAGAAGGGCGCGGACGGCGTGCTCGTCGCAGGCTGCCACCCGGCGGACTGCCACTACATCGGAGGGAACTACAGGACCCGCAGGAGGATAGCCCTCCTGAGGATGCTGCTCCAGCAGTTCGGGTTCGACCCGGGCAGGCTGAAGCTCGAGTGGGTCTCGGCCGGCGAGGGCGAGAAGTTCCAGAAGACCATCACGGAGTTCACGAACACCATAGTCGAACTAGGACCATCACCCATGAGAGGTGGTGAATGAGGATGCCTGCCAACGAGGCCAAGCTCAGGGCGGCCCTCCGCACGGTGGAGGGAGAGCGCATCAGGTGGCTCCTGGGGAAGAAGGGGCCGCTGACCACGACCGGGAACGTGTTCGGCGAGAAGATAACCGACGCGAGGTACAGCTTCATCCTGCAGAAGGCCGCGGGCGTGGAGCTGGACCGGAACCTCCTTCTCCTCGAGATGGAGCAGGGGCCCAGGACCGTGCACGAGCTGCACGACGCCACGAGGCTCCCGAAACCCGAGATCGTGAAGCACATCATAGCCCTGAAGAGGTGGAGGCTGGTCGAGCAGGTAGGGACGAAGGACCGGTCTCCGCAGTACGTGGCCTCAGCGAGGAAGGCATCCGAGAAGAGAGAGGTGAGCTGACATGGCTGACAAGATCAAGATTGCACAGTACTGGGGAGCAGGGTGCGGCGGGTGCGACGTCGCGCTCCTGGACATAGACGCCAAGATTCTCGACATCCACGCGATAGCCGAGGTCGTCTTCTGGCCGATAGGCTTCGACGGGAAGCTGCACGAGATCGAGGCGATGCCCGACAAGAGCATAGTCCGTCATAATGATCGGGTTCGGATCGTGCGCCTGCTTCGGCGGGACGCCCGGCCTGGCCAACGTGACGAACAGGAAGGAGGTCTTCCAGACGGTCTACAAGGACACGCAGTCGACGGACAACCCCAACTCCGTGATGCCCCAGACCCACACGAAGACCAAGGACGGCGACCTGGAGCTCCCGGAGTTCTATGACACCGTCAAGATGCTCGACGAGGTCGTCGATGTCGACTACTTCATGCCCGGCTGCCCTCCGACGGTCAACCTGATCGCCCTGGCGGTCGACGCCGTCGTGAAGCACGTCAAGGAGGGGGCGCCGCTGCCCCCGAAGGGCACGGTCATAGCCTCCGACAAGACCCTGTGTGACGAATGTAAGAGGGAGAGGGTCGAGAAGAACAGGAGGATCGAGAGGATCTATCAGGCGTACGAGATAACGCCCGACCCGAAGAAGTGCCTCCTGGACCAGGGCATCATATGCATAGGGCCAGCGACCCGCGCGGGATGCGGCGCGATGTGCCCCAACGCGCAGATGCCGTGCAGGGGCTGCATGGGCCCGACGAGGGCCGTCACGGACCAGGGCGCGAGCATGCTCTCCGCGGTCTCCTCCCTGCTGAACATCACGGATTCGGAGGCAAAGCTAAGTGAGGAGCAGATAATGGAGCTCATGCTGCAGGTCAAAGACCCGCTCGGGACCTTCTACGCTTTCACGCTGCCGAAGTCCCCGATCAAGCGCGTCGTGACCGAGAGAGGCAAGAGGAAGGTGTGATCACCGTGGCTGGACCTATCATCAACGACACCGCAGTGAAGACCAAGGAGAGGAAGATCAGCATCGACCCCATAACGAGGCTCGAGGGGCACGGCAAGATCGAGATCTTCCTGAACGAGGCCGGCGATGTCGCCGACGCGTACCTCCAGGTGCCCGAGCTCAGGGGCTTCGAGAGGTTCTGCATAGGGAGGCACGTGATGGAGCTGCCGGTCCTGACCAACAGGCTCTGCGGCGTCTGCCCGGCGGCGCACCACCTGGCATCCACCAAGGCCCTGGACGCGGTCTTCAACGCCGAGCCTCCGCCCACGGCGAAGAAGCTCAGGGAGCTCTTCTACATGGGCCAGTACACCCACAGCCACATAGCCCACTTCTATGCCCTGGCAGCACCGGACTTCGTGCTCGGGCCGTCCGCTCCGGCCAACAAGAGGAACGTCCTCGGAGTCGTCGACGCGGTCGGCGTGCCGATCGGCGCGGAGGTCATAAAGCACAGGTCTTACGGACAGAAGGTCCAGGAGATAGTCGGCGGCAGGGCGACCCACCCCGTGTTCGGCCTCCCCGGAGGCGTAGATGGAGGAGATGGCCAAGAGCTGCGTCGAGTTCGGCAAGTTCACTGTGAAGCTCTTCCACGACGTCGTCCTCGCGAACAAGGACTACCTGGGCCTCATACTGAACCAGGACGCGTACTACCTTGACTCCTACTACATGGGAATGGTCGACAAGGACAACAAGAGCAACTTCTACGACGGGGACATCCGCGTGGTCGACCAGACCGGCAAGGAGTTCGCCAGGTTCAAGCCGAGCCAGTACCTGGACGTCATCGCGGAGCACGTCGAGCCCTGGACCTACATGAAGATGCCCTACCTGAAGAAGGTCGGGTGGAAGGGCTTCGTCACCGGCCCGACGAGCGGCATATACAGGGTCGGACCCCTGGGCAGGATCAACGTCTGCGACGGGTACACGACCCCGCTCGCACAGGCCGAGTACGAGGTCTTCAAGAAGACCGTCAAGGACCTGGGCGTCACCGGACCGGTGCACCACACCCTGGCGTTCCACTGGGCGAGGGTCATCGAGCTCCAGCACGCCGCGGAACGCATGCTGCAGCTCGCGAGCGACAAGAGCATCACCAGCGCCGACATCAGGGGCAAGTTCAACCCACCCAAGGAGGGCGTGGGCATAGTCGAGGCCCCGAGGGCACGCTGATACACCACTACGCCTCCGACAAGGACGGCATCTGCACCAAGATCAACATGATCGTCGCGACGACGAACAACTACGCGGCCATCAACAC
>JALOTO010000004.1 GCA_025457845.1 Thermoplasmata archaeon
CGATGTGGTGAAGTCGGCCTCGGAGTCGGCGACCAGGGTCCTCGCGGAGATCAACTACCAGATGCCGCGCGCCCTCGGCGACTGCTTCATCCACATGGATGACATCGACATCGCCGTCCCCGTCGACGTGCCGCTCCTCTACTCACACGAAGAGCGCGCGGACGAGGTCGCGAGGCGCATAGGTAAGAACGTCGCGACCCTCATCGAGGACGGTTCGACCCTCCAGATGGGCATCGGCACCATCCCCGACTCGGTCCTTCACTACCTCTCTGACAAGAAGGACCTGGGCATCCACACCGAAATGTTCTCGGACGGCTTCATGAGCCTCGTCGAGAAGAACGTCATCACCAACGCGAAGAAGACGATCCACACTGGCAAGACGGTCGCCTCCTTCTGCATCGGCTCCAGGGCGCTCTACGATTTCATCGACGACAACCCGGGCATCGAGTTCCACCCCACGGAGTACACCAACGATCCGTTCATAGTCGCGCAGAACGACAAGATGGTCGCCATCAACTCTGCGATTGAGGTGGACCTGTCGGGACAGGTCTGCGCCGACTCGCTCGGAGCGATGTTCTACTCGGGCATCGGAGGGCAGGTCGATTTCATCAGGGGCGCATCCCGGCTCCCGTCAACGGCCAAGGATGACACGGTCTCGAGGATAACCGTCCACCTCAGGCCGGGCGCCGGCGTCGTCACCTCCAGGGGCGACGTGCACTATGTGGTCACCGAATGGGGCGTGGCCTATCTGCACGGGAAGAACATTAGGGAACGCGCCATGGCGCTCATCAACATCGCCCACCCGAAGTTCAGGAAGCAGCTCCTCGAGGACGCCAAGAGGCTCCACTACGTCTACCAGGACCAGATAATGCCGGGCGAGGGCTGCGTCTATCCTGAGGACCTCGAGACGAAGATGTCCACCAAGGACGGGCAGAAGCTCCTCGTCAGGCCAATCCAGCCAACGGACGAGGAGATGCTCAGCGACATGTTCTACGACCTGAGCGACCAGACCGTCATAAACAGGTTCTTCAGCATGCTCAAGTCGATGCCCCACAGGCAGCTCCAGGAGTTCTGCGTCATCGACTACGAGAGCGAGATGTCGTTCGTCGTGATCAAGGGTGCCAGGCCCAAGCAGAGGATAGTCGGCCTTGGGAGCTACCACCTCAACCCCGCGACCCACAGGGCGGAGATCGCCTTCCTGGTCGCAGACGACTGGCAGGGCAAGGGGATCGGCACGTTCCTGATGCAGAACCTCGTCAAGGTGGCCAAGGTCAAGAAGATCAAGGGGCTGACTGCCGAGGTTCTGAGGGACAACGTCGCGATGATCGCGCTCATGCACAAGAGCGGGGTCCCCGCGAAGTCCCAGTCCGTGAACGGCTCGTACATCTTCACGATGGACTTCTGAGCGACGGTTATCTACGGGCAACGGCATACGCTCAGAGGTGAGACGCTGATACTAGGGGCGCACATCTCCGCCCAGGGAGGGGTCTCGAAGGCCCCTGAGCGCGGGCGGGAGCTTACCTGCGACTGCATGCAGATCTTCTCGAAGAACCAGATGACGTGGAGGGCGAAGCCTCTCGACCTCGCTGAGGCCGAAGCGTTCGCCGCCGCGTCGAAGGAGCAGGGCATCGTCGAGACGGTAATACACGACTCGTACCTCATCAATCTCGCGAGCCCGGACAAGTCGCTGCTGAAGCAGTCGCGTGAGGCGTTCCTCGAAGAGATGGTCCGGGCGAAGCACCTCGGCGTGAGGAGCCTCATATTCCACCCGGGCGCCCACGTCGGCTCCGGCGAGGCGATCGGCCTGAAGCGGATCGCCGAGAGCATGGACTGGGCGAGGAAGGAGTCCGGCTCGGAGGACGTCACGCTCGTGCTGGAAAACACTGCTGGGCAGGGGAGCGTGCTCGGCCACTCGTTCGACCAGCTCGCCAGGATCATTGACATGCTCGAGGACCCGGAGGGGGCCGGGGTGTGCCTCGACACGTGCCACGCCTACGCTGCGGGCTACGACCTGCGGACGAAGGTCGGCTACGAGGCCACGATGAGACAGTTCGACGAGGCCATAGGCCTCGACCGCCTCAGGGCGATGCACCTGAACGACTCGAAAGGGAAGCAGGGCTCGAGGCTGGACCGGCACGAGGACATCGGCAAGGGATTCCTCGGGCTCGAGTGCTTCAAGAACATCATGAACGATGGGCGCCTCGAGGGCATCCCGCTGGTCCTCGAGACCCCAGGCGGCGAGAAGACCTACAAGCAGGAGCTCAGGACGCTGCGGTCCCTCGTCAAGGGCTAGGCAGGCGCAGGCTGAGGCCCACCTGCTCCACGACGGTCACGTCTCCGGGCGGCATGACGCTCTGCACCTCGTCTATCGGCACGTCGAAGATCTCCGCGAGCTGCTTCGACACGAGATTCCTGTCGGTCTCGCCTGGCCTCAGGACGACATACCTCTTGCTGTAGGCCTTGAGCGCCCCGACCGGTCCGCCCATCACCTTCGCGTTCCCCTCGTACTGTGTCTCCCCGACGGCGTAGATGATGTCGACCTTGTCAGTGTAGTTCCTCTTCCCGCGGATGACGAACGCGCCCTTGGCCAGGAACTCCCCGCTCTGCGGGGTCTTGCTGACCTGCTCGGGAAGGACCCAGTAGCCGGCAGCCGACCCGATCCTGGCGTTCCACGCCCTGGAGGTCGCCACCGCGAACTCGCATGCTTCGCGGAGGGTCAGCTCCGTCACTCCCTCTTTCATCTTCACCACGATGCTCGGGGCCCCGTGGATGTCTGCGTGGGCGTACCTGTCGCCCGCATCGAGGTGCTTCTTGACCAGCATATCGTTGCTCTTGGCGTCCTTCCCCCCCAGGACCACCGCCCCCTCGCTCGACACGAACCACCTGAAGCGCTCGAACCAGAAGCGCTTGGTCGGCTTCCTCTTCGTCTCCTCCCTCCGAGCGAGGGACGCCTGCTCCTTCTCGAACGCGGCCACAGCCTTCCTCGCGTCGTCGAGCGCGGGGAGGACGCCCTCGAGCTTCCTCCGGGCGCGCTTCGCCTCCTCGTAGTACCTCTGGGCGCTCGACTCGACCGTCCCCTTGGCGTCGAGCACGAGGTCGACAGGACCGATCTTGACCTTGAGGAGCGCGTTCTTCGGGTCGTACGATACGAAGCCTGGCGCGCCGCTCATCTCCTTCCCGTCTGCCAGGAGCCGCTGTGCGGTTGAAAGGATGCGTGAGACCTCGGTGTAGATGGCGAAGAGGGAGTCCCCCGAAGTCTGCGCCTCCCGCCCCTCGTCCTGCAACCTGATGATGGCCGCCTCCTGCTGGACGACCTTCCTCTTGAGCCTCTCCAGCTCCTTCGTCCTCTCGGCATCGGCGGGTTTCTCCACCTTCTTGACCGGCATCCTGCGGACGTAGTTCTCGACGGCGGCCGAGAAAGAAGCGAAGTCCTCGACAGCGAGGGCAGAGTGTGTCTGGAGTATCATGGGAGAGACATCCTCTGGCACGCCGTCCTTGAGGTAGACATGGCCCGCGCCGCCGCGTCCCGCCTCCGCCCTCATCGATGCGATGACCTCGAGTATCCTCGACGCCTCCTCGGCAGTGATCTCAGTGGCCTTCTTGCCCTTGCCCAGGTCCGTCCTCGCGCATATCTCCTCGCTGTACCTCCCTCCGAGGTTCAGCTTGGTGGCGAGCGTCCTGACGAGGTCCGACCCAGAGGATCTCAGCAGGGCCAGGAGGTCGTCCGGTGCCATCGAGGCGGTGTCTGGTATCGGCGGCGGGAAGACGTACTCCTTCCGCGCCCTCACGTCCCTGTGCTTCCACGCTTTGCTCGTGAGCGGCTGGATTATCACGCCGCCCTTGACCAGTATGACGTTGCCCTCGGCGAAGAGCTCGAGGACGAGGTCGTGCCTCCCGTCCTTCTCCAGGCCGATGACTATGATCCGTTCGAACCCCTGCTGCCTCACTTCCACGATCTTCGCGTTTGATATGTGCTTGCGCAGCATCATCGCGAAATCCGAGGGCTGCTGAGGCATCTCCTGGGACTCCGAGGTCCTGTAGACCCATTTCCCGACGCGCACATGGACGTACGACCGTCCCTCGTCAGCGGACCTCACGGTGAGCACGAGGTGCCCGTGGTCAGGGTGGTACACCTTGTCCAGGTGACCTCCGACCATGCCTCGGAGCTCGGCCGCCACGGCCGCTATGTCCAGGCTGCTCAGGGATTCCTTCATCCGGCCAGCAAATCCGTGCATCGCATAATAAACGTGCGCAGCCCCACCCTCGGCCCCATCCGGCCCAGGAGCTGGCCGGTCCCCCTTTATATCCGTCCAACGCCATCCACGCCGGGGGAGGTCAGCATTGGCCGGGAAGGGGCTCTATCTCAGGAAGGCGACCGGTCTCAAGAGGGGGATGAGCTGGTACGACGCTCTGTTCCTCAACCTGATCTACATGAGCGTCGGGTTCGGCGCCGCATGGGTCATCTTCTGGGGCCCAGGCATATACCCTGAGGGCGACGTGACCCTCGGCCTGCTGCTCTGCACCGTGGGCTGCCTCTTCGGGATGTACTGCTACGCCGTCCTCACTGCCGCCATGCCGAGGAGCGGAGGCGACTATGTCTTCGTCAGCAGGTGCCTCCACCCGTCCCTCGGGTTCGCGGCGAGCTGGACCTGGGTCGCATGGAACGTGGTCTGGTGCGTCGCGCTGGGGACCTGGGTCGTGACATGGGGCCTGAGGGACCTGGTCGCGGTCCTCGGGGTCGTGAACAACGACCCTTCCCTGCTGGATTGGTCCGTGAGGCTGAGCACGCCCGACGACTCCTTCACGCTCTTCCTAACGGCCATGGTGGTCTCCCTATCTGGCCTGATGTTGGCTGCGGGCCAGAAGTGGCATCTTCGGGTACAGGCCGTCTGCGCGGCGCTCGGCCTCCTCATGCTCGTGACAGCCATAGTCGTGATGGCGACGACCACCAACGCCGAGTTCGAGGCGGCATGGAACCAGTATGCCTTCGAGCAGGGGCAGGTGAGCTACCAGGCCACGGTGGACGATGCCGCCACGGTGACGCCTTGGTACTATGACTGGTCGGGCTCGATGCAGACGATCGGCATCCTGCCCATAGGGTTCTGGGTCCTCGCGTACCCGTACTTCTCGGCCTTCATGGGTGGGGAGCTGCGGCAGGCGAGGAAGACCGCATTGATAGGGAACGTGGGAGGGGTCATGGTGGGCTCGCTCCTGATCATCTCCCTGTGGCTCCTCGCGGCGAACACGATGACCCACGACTTCCTGGTCGGGACCTACGCCCAGTACTACGGGTACAGCGCGAACGGCTACAACATGCCGAGCCAGTGGTTCGACTTCGAGGTGGGGATCATGTCCGGGAGCACGCCTGTGATATACATCCTCGGCATCGGCATGGTCGGCTGGATGCTCATGTATCCGTCGATCTCGCTGCTCGGCCAGTCCAGGTCCGCCCTCGCATGGTCATTCGACAGGGTCGCCCCGGCCTGGTTCGGGAAGGTCAGCCGTAGGCGCCGCGTGCCCGTGAACGCGATAGGGTTCTTCCTCATAGTGGACCTCCTGTACCTGTGCTTCTACGCCGTCAGCTACGAGTACCAGGCGGGCTTCTCCGCCGTGCTCGGCCAGTGCCTGGGCATGTTCCTGTTCGTCGGTCTGGCCGCGATGCTGCTCCCCTACAGGAAGAGCACCAGGACGGTCTACGAGACCTCGGGTATGAAGGCGTCCGTCGCGGGGATCCCGCTCGTCACGATAGCCGGCGCTGCGTGGGTCGTGTTCCTCCTCGTCAACGTCTACTTCTTCCTGGTGGACCCGAACCTCGGGGCCAACGACTACTGGAGCGACGCGACGTGGGGGATCAAGCACTTCACCCTCTACCTGACCGCCGCGATGTTCCTCTCAGGGTTCGCCTTCTACTGGGCCATGAGACGGCACCGGAGGAAGGAAGGAGTCGACGTCGACCTCGCCTTCCTGCGGCTGCCGCCTGAGTGAACCTCCCTCCCGGACCATAGAATCATATCGTCCGGTTCGCCATTCATGCAGCCGGGCAGGGGGATTGTGCCATGAAGGTCGTCGAGCCGACGGGCGGGCAGCTGAGCATACTGTCGAAGAACGAATTGGACCGCATCCATGGGGCGACCATGGAGGTCCTGGCGAGACTCGGCGTAAGGGTCTGGTCCGAGAAGGCCGTCGCGCTCCTCAAGGACGGCGGCGCCGAGGTCGACAGGAGGACCTCCACCGTCAGGATGGATGAGGGCCTCGTGAAGGACGTCGTCGGCAAGGCACCGCGGGAGTTCCCCCTGTACGGGCGTGACCCGTCCTACAAGCTGACCATGGGCAGGGACAAGGTCCATTTCTCCGTGATGGGGCAGTCCGTGAACATCCACGCCCTCGACGGGACCGTCCGCCCGGCCACGCTGAAGGACTCGGAGACGGCTGCCAGGCTCGGGGACGCTCTCCCGCACGTCCATCACGTCTCGGTGGGCACGACCCCCCGCGATGTGCCCGACGAGGTGCACGGGCTCCACGTCATGCTGACCAACTGGAAGAACTCGGTGAAGACCACCGACGGGTACAACTACGGCGAGAAGATGGCCCTGAGGACCATCGAGATGGCGAAGATGCTGAGGGGCGGCGAGGAGGAGCTTCGGAAGAAGCCCACGCTCCTCGGCTTCACGAACCCGGTGAGCCCGATGCAGCTATCCAAGGAGCTCATCGACGGGGCCATCCTTTACTCGCGGATGAACCAGCCCATCCTCTACGCCCCCGAGGCACTGGCCGGGGGCACCGCTCCGGCCACCCTCGCAGGCCTCCTCGTCCAGCAGAACGCCGAGGTCCTGGCAGGGATCATGGTCTCCCAGCTTGCCAACCCTGGAGCCCCCGTGCTCTACGGCACGGTCTCGGCGGCGCTCGATATGAGGACGGGCGCGGCTGCCCTGGGCGGCCCTGAGGTCGGCCTCCTGAACGTCGCCACAGCCCAGCTGGCGAGGCACTACGGCATACCTTCCAGGGGGACAGGGGGGAACACCGACTCGAAGACGGTGGACGGACAGGCCATGGCCGAGTCGACGATGAGCATGCTCATGGCCGGGCTCGCGGGGATGAACTTCGTGTACGACGCCTTCGGGTCGATCGACGGCAGCATCACGCTCTCCTACGAAAAGATGGTCCTGGACGACGAGGTCTGCGGGATGGTCTTCAGGACGATGGAGGGGATCAAGGTCGACGACGGGACCCTCGCCGTGGACGAGATCATCAGGGCCGGCCCCAGCGCGAGCTTCCTGGGGACGCCCATGACGATGAGGTCGTTCCGGCAGGAGCACTTCATCCCGTCGATGTTCGACAGGCGTTCGAGGCCGGCCTGGGAGAAGACCGGGTCGAAGGATATCGGGATGGTCGCCCGGGAGAAGGCCCGGAGGCTGCTGGCCGAACACACCCCCGAGCCAATGGACAAGGCGACGCTGAAGGGTATCGAGGCCTTCCTGAAGAAGGAGACTAGGTCGGTTCGCTGAACATGCGGAACGGCCCATTAGGCGCCCTCCTCAGGCTTGGCGGGAGCCAGTTCCCCACGGGGACCCAGATGGGTCGAGGAGCTGCCCTCGCAAGTATTTAATACGGCCGTCTTGATGGCCTTGCACCCGGCCCGGATGCCACTGTGGCTTAGAGGTATAGCGACGCCTTGGTAAGGCGTAGGTCGAGGGTCCGATTCCCTCCAGTGGCTCCATACTCCTTCTAATCTTGACTGCGCCGTCCTAGGAACCGCTGGACCGGGCTGGAACGCGCGACGCGGCCCTTGTCGTCCTCCTCAGAACCAGTATCGAGTTTCGGGGGATCCACTAAGCCCAACTCGGGGGTCATCGGCCTCCCGCACGACCCGCAGGTCCCCTGTCGCGCGGGCACCTCGTCCCCGCAGTGGGCACACCTCAATCCATTCCCCTCGAGGTCTTTGAACGGCTCATCGCTACAAGAATCTATCTGTGGAAGGCCCCGCGGTCGCGGCCGACGGTATCATCCGAAATGAGATGTAAGGGGTTTGGGCATGAAGAGGTTTCAGAGGCGGACCGCGGTCCGCCTCACTTGCCGATCTCCTTCTCGAGGCTGGCGAACTCCTTCTCGACGTCGGATGGTGACGGCGGGTCATCGACCTGTTCGAGCGACCCGCCCTTCCTTCCGGGGTTGCCCCCTCCTCTCTTCCCGAGGAGGTACCAGACCATGACGATGAGCACGACGGCCACGAGGAACAGCCCGACGTTGAGATAGAGCAGCATCTGGGCGAACGAATCCGCGTCGTCGACCCTGGTGCTCACGTCGTCGATGTCCTCCTGGGTGGTCTGGTTGAGCCCGTCGATCTGGTCCTCGATGTCGTCCTGCAGCCCGTCGAGGTCGTCAGGCGTGGCGTAAGGCGGTTCGTAGGTCACGCTCTGCGTGACGGTGGCCATGTTGCCCACCTCGTCAAGCGCCATGACCACGACCGTGTTCGCCCCCTCCTGAAGCACGACCGTCGCGCTCCACGAGGTGACCATGTCCCCTGCCAGCACGCCGTTCACGAAGACCATCGCGTCCTCGCTCACGCTCCCCTCGAAGGCGACGCTCGCTTCCGCGACCGTCGCATCGTCGTCCGGGGCGGATATGGTGATGGTCGGGGCGGTCGTGTCCAGCCGGATGGCCACCTCCGCGCTCGCCATGTTGCCAACAGCATCCTCGGCCTCGACGGTCAGCGTGTTCGCGCCCTCGCTCAGGCTGGCATCGTATGACCACGAGCCGTCCGCGTCCACGTTGGCCGGGTCGCCGTCGACGGTCACCATCGCGCCTGCCTCGGTCCTCCCGCTCAGCGTGACCACGTCGTCGCCGGTGAGGGCGTCCACGGGGTCCACGTCAAGCGCGCATGTCCAGTCGGCCGTTATGGTCTTGTACATGGTGGCGCTGACCCCTGCCGGGTTGGTCGTAACCAGGGTGAAGACGTTCGCCCCTTCGACCAGGTCCATGGCCGCATCGAAGGTGCCAGTGTCGTCCGCGTCCACGTTCGCCGAGCCTCCCGCGGAAGTGATGTCCACGGTCGCGAGCGGGTCGGTCGTGCCGTGTATCGAGATCGTCGCGAGGGGCACGGTCGTCCCGTCGTCATATGCCACCGGCAGCACTGGGTCCATGAACATGGCCGAGAAGTCCTCGATCACGGAGTCCACGGTGAAGGTGCCATCGTACGCCTCCGCGGGGTTGCCGTACAGGTCAGCGGCCTCGATGTGCAGCGTGTGCTCGCCTTCCCCGAAGGTGAAAGGCGCGACCACTGCCACATGCCCCATCGCCACGGTCGCGAACTCCGTCCAGTCTGTGCCGTCGATCTCCACGACCAGCGACGATTCGTCCAGGCCGGAGTAGAACTCTACCGTGTCGTTCACGTCGAACTCCACCATCACGGCGCCGGACGCCAACGCCTCGGCGTCAGATGGTACCACGTTCTCTATCGCGGGCGCGCCCGCGTCTATGACATCGATGGTCACCGGGATGGAGAACGTGTCAGCCGCGCCCATGAGGCCCATGGTCGCGTATCCGGAGTAGACCCCTGCTATTGCCGGCAGGTCGTACGTGATGTTGAACGCGTACGTGCCCGCGGCCACAGGCGTGTCGAAGTCGGCCGCCTCGATCATGGCATCGGGTATGGCGGTCTGCACAGTCAGGGAGAAGTACCCCGGAGAGCCGCTCACGCTGTATCCGAGGACCTTGACCAGGTACTGTCCCGGCTCTGGGTCCTCCAGCGTCAGCGCCTCCGTAGAGCCTCCTGCGCCGACATACCAGAATGTCTCCGTCAGGTCCGCGACACCGTCGAGGTCCTCGTCATACCACAGCCCGAGGTCGATGTCCGGGCAGTCGGATACCTCCTCGACCGCCACGCGGAGCGAGCTCGTGTCACCGACCTCGATGGCACGCGTGTAGACCGCGTTCGCCAGCGCCTCGTAGAAGCTGCCCGCGAGCGAGTCCTGGTATATCTCCTCCGATGGCCACTCCTGGCCCGCCACCGGCGCTATGCCCCCTCCGCGGACCTCGATCTCGCCAAGTAAGTCGATCGTGTACTCGGCCGGGATCGAACCGCTCAAGGGCACGTAGCCGATCTCGGCCGGGTCACCGGGCTGGATGGACTCCAGGTACACCTCGCTCGGCGCGAAGTCCCCGACCGTCACGAGCTTCGTGTATCCATCCAACGTGTCGCTCGGGCTCGTGCCTGCCATCGTGGGCGTCCTGGTCTCTATGGCGAACGGAGCCGGTAGGCCGAGATATATCCATCCGATCAGCTGGGCGAATCCTATGCTGATGCCGGCCGAACCCCACTCCGTCGCATCGTTGGGCACTCCTATGACCTCGCTCGGCCCTCCCGTGGTGGTGTACACCCCGAAGGTGCCTGCTCCGAGGTACTTCTCGTCGCTCGACGCGACTGCGACCTCAGTGAAACCGGGCCCGAACGGCGGCTCGAGGACCCATCCATCGTCGTAGATGAATGACGGCAGAGCTGCGATCACATGGATGTTGGTGTCCGTCGGCAGCTCGGTCCAGTTGACCTGGACCATCATCGTGGCCTCGACGTCTATGGGCGCTGCAGGATCGGGCAGGCACCAGTATGTCCTCCAGTCTCCGACCTCGAACCTCCAGGCCTTGTCCGCCAGGCCCGTGACGTCGTTGTTGTACGTGGTGTCGAAGTACGACTCTCCTCCGAACTCGAACTCGAATTCCATGGCCGGGACGTTGATCACCATGGGCAAGCACTGCCTGCGCTCGCCATCGTCGATGTAGATCGCTGCGGCATAGGTCCCGATCGGCGCGTCTGCGGGGACGGACACATTGACCTCCCACATCCAATCCGTGGTCCCCGCCGGGTCCAGCGTGAAGCCCAGCGTGGATGTCCATGGGTCTCCAGACATCCAGGTCCTGAACTGCACCCAGTCGAAGGTCTCGAGCTCGTAGTAGTCCAGCTGCACGTTGAGCAGGTTGCCCTCGACGCCTGTCCAGTCCCTGACCCTGAGCACGAGGCCGTCAGTTATCCTGTCCCTCGGGTCCTTGATGGTGATCTGGTCGTAGTTGTTGTCCTCGCCGTCCACCGTGAACCTGTACAGCTCCCAGCCGGCTCCCGAGGAGTGGTTTATCTCCCCGTCGCCGTTCTCGTCGACCCAATCGTGCGCCTCGAGCCAGTAGCTGGCGTCGGTCACGTAGTCCCCGTCCACATCGAAGACATAGTAGTCCCAGTACACCGTGACCTTCAGCAGGTCCGTAGTAGTGGGCACATAGTCCGTGATGTCCAGGTAGATGTCCGAGCCCGTGGTCGTGAGCTCGAGCGCGTCGCTGTCCTGTCTCATGAGCATCTCGGCAGAGATGGCCACATCGTGTATGACCGCCGGATCGTACGAGCTCGTCAGGACCATCATCTGGTCGTCGTACTCGCCAGGATAGATGAAGTTCGGGAACATCTCGTACTTGGTCCCGTAGACATCACCCGGATACAGGGCGGCCTTGCCGAAGACGGGTTCGGTCCAGAACGGCGGGGTGTAGGAGATGACGCCGTCCGCGTACGACATGAAGTCGCAGAACCTGTTGGCGTTGAGCCATCCTGCGCCCTGCCTCAGCGGATCGTTGTGCATGTCATCCGATGCGGCCATCAGGAACGTCTTCGTCTGGTCGATGGATGGCCACCCGCCGCTGGTGTCGTGGAACGCCTGGAGCCCGAGCGCTGCCCCGCCCGCCACCGTCGGGGCGGCGTGGCTCGTGCCGCTACCGAGCTGGAAGTGCATCGAGCCGTCGCCGAATGTCCCGAAGTAGTCGTACTGGTTCAGTGGCATCGGCTCCATGGAGTACGCTCCGGACGCGACGATCTCGGCGTTCAGCTTGCCGGTCTTGGTCGGGCCAGCGTTAGAGAACGGGATGACGTCGCCCCACTTCGAGTAGGTGCTGTCCCACTCGTACCCGACCCAGTACCTGTACTGCATGGTGGTCCCGGCGCCGACGTGTACGGACGCGAAATCCGTGACCGCATGCGTCGTCCCGTAGCCCGGACCGCCGTTCCCGGCCGACCAGACCCACAGTGTCTCGTATCCCTCCAGGTCTATCGCGGTCGCGGCCAGGTCGAAATCGCCGTAGCCAGCCTCGATCGCTGTATCGGACCAGCCGTAGCTGTTCGAGACGACCTGGGCCTCGTCGCCGGTGTTGGTCAGCCCATCGGGTCCGAACTCTGCGAACATCCAGCAGTTGGTGACGTCCCCGTTGTTGGGTATGGCCATTAGCTTGGCGTCAGGTGCCATCCCGCCCAGGAGTCCGTCCATGGTCACGCCCTGTGCCAGCGCAGCGGATGCGGTCATCGTGCCGTGGCTCTCACCGGCGGTGAACTCGCCGACGAACGCGACCGCGTCGCCTGATTCGAAGACGTTCTCGGACCCGTAGGTCCAGTTCACACCTGGGTACCAGTGCTCCCCGTCGGAGATCCAGTAGATCATGCCTCCTGACAGGTCGGCGAAACCGTCGCCTGCGTCCCAGGACGACCAGTCCTCCGTCCCAGCGACGGAGTCGTAGAAGTCGTAGTAGGATATCTCGTCGCCCTGCGTGCACGCCTTCTCGTCGGCGAAGTCGTTGTCGTTGTCAAGGTCGACGTACACCGTGTCATACTCGTAGGGGTTGACCGCGTCCACCACGAGCACAGCGACATACTCCCCCCAGAGCGATGCGAGGTTCGAGTCCGTGTGATAGCCGATGTGGTACCAGCCGCTCTGGCTGTCCACCGGGTCGCCAATCGCGTCGGTCAGACCCTCGACGTTGTATCTGAAGCCATCGAAGTAGACATAGCTGCCGTACTCCTCGACCGTCGTCCTGGTGTCGGCAATCCAGCCGCCGATCTCCCCGTACGCCCACATCATGGCGCCGACATCATCGTATGCCATCGGCCATCCGCTGTAGTTGCCTGAAGTGTACCTCGCCTGCTGTCCCTGGAGGTCCGGATGGGCCATGTCGAAGCCGGTGTCGACGACGGCGACGGTCACACCATCCCCCGTCCAACCCGCGTCCCACGCATCGGTCGCGGTGTGCACCACATCGACATCGTAGTCGTCGGTCGCCGGTGGCGCGGCCTCTATCGAGTTGTCGATCGCCTCGTCCAGCGAGGCGCTGTCGGGCAGCGGCTTCTCGTAGATCATGATCCTGCTGACGCTGGGTTCCTCGGCCAACAGCTCGATCTCCTTCGCGTCCAGGCTCATCAGCTGGATGGTCGATAGCCCTTCGAACTCCTTTTTCCCGATGGTCGGCAATCCTGCCGAGGCAAGGAATTCGTTGGCGGCCGCCTTGTCGCTGACGAACACATAGACCAGGATGTCTCCGGTCGCGGTCTTCATCGCGCTCCGTGTCACCGAGTCTATCTTCATCTCAGGCGTCAGATAGGTCTCCTGCTCAACCGTCTCTCCGACGAGGGCGGCATCTGTCCCCGTGGAGCCCGTATATGCCGATGTCTGAGCACTAGCCGGCGTCGCGAGGACCACGAATGAGGTCCCCACCACGCACAGCATCAGCAGCAGGCTCAGACACGCTCTCTTACAGCTAATCATCGAACAACCTCCTCCCACTAGCGCATCCTGAGGGCGGGTGCGCAGAAACGATTCGTAACCGTGTTAATCCGTATTTAAGAATATCGCGCTGATTCCGAGCGCGATGTTGCGCGTTTCTTGAATCGCTGGCATATATTCTGAATATATAAATAAATCAATGTCACAAAAAATATCGCATCAAGTGTACCCGCTCGAATCAGTAACACCATTAAGTCACATCTCGTTTCCCTTGACGAAAAGCATCTTCCACGAGGGCTAATCTGACGACCGCCGTCGGGGATAGTAGTAGTCGTTTCGTCAGCCTAATTAGGCGGTTGCGGAATGCCCGTCGGAGAAGGGAGTGAGAGGATGACCGACTACGAGAAGCAGCCATGGAAGGTCCACGAGGGCGAACCCATCCACAGGCGCTCCAAGGCTAGGGAGCTCGCCAAGACCTTCAACAAACAGCGCATCGGGCTCATCCTCGGCCCGCTGATGTTCATCATCATCGTCCTGATCCCCGAGCCGCAGTCGATGGTCGACGCGGCAATCGCGAGCGGCGTCCCCGAGAAGTCCCCGCAGATCGCGCTGGGGACCCTCCTGTGGGTCCTGATCTGGTGGGTGACGGAGTGCGTCCCGCTGGGGATCGCCGCACTCGTGCCGCCGGTCATCTTCGCGATGTCGATGCCGGACAGGCTCACGTGGAAGGCGCTCCTTGGGTCGTTCACCGACCCGATCATCTGGATATTCATGGCGGGTTTCGTCCTCGCGGCGGCCTTCAGGAAGTGGGACCTGGACAGGAGGATCGCTATCAGGCTGGGTTCCCTCTACAAAGGGAACAACCCGATGGTGGCCGCCCTGTTCGTCGCGGCCATCCCGGTGTTCATCCTCACGCTCACGGGTTCCATAACCGCCTCGACAGCGGTGGTGTTCCCGTTCCTCGTCGCGTACCTCGCGATGGCCAACGTCAAGGCGGGAGGGAAGTACAGTGAAGCGTGCATGCTCGTCCTCGCCCAGGCCGCGACGGCAGGCGCCATGCTCCTTCTCATCAGCACGCCCCCGAACCTCATCGCGAAGAGCACGGCTGCGCAGTTCGACTACGAGATAACCTTCCTGGATTGGCTGGTGGTCGGGACCCCGCATGCCATCGCCGGACTCCTCATCACATGGTTCATCGTCTTCAAGGTCGTCAAGCCCGAGGAGAGGACAATCGCGGTCGACAGGTCCAAGATGACCGCCGTCGCCAAGCAGCTGGGGCGGATGAGCCGCGGCGAGAAGACGGTCGCGGGCCTGCTAATCATGGCGGTCTCCCTCTGGATGTTCCCATCCGTGATCAAGGTGCTGGCGGGCTACAATCCCGACCTCGCGGACTTCAGCACTCTCCTCTCCAAGGTCATGCCCGAGGCGATGCCCGCTGTCCTCATCATCATCCTCGCGGGTCTCATCAGGATCCGGGGTGAACCGGTCCTCAAGTGGGACGAGATCGCGAAGGGCATCGACTGGAACGTCGTGTTCCTGTTCGGAGGGGGCATAGCGCTCGGGCTCGGTCTGGAGGCGAGCGGCTTCGCAAACTGGATCGCCAGCGGAGTCGGCGACGCCCTCGGCGAGAACCCCGGGATATGGGCCATATACGCGGTGTCCTGCCTGCTCGGCTTCGCCCTGACGTACGCGGCCTCGAACACCGCAGCCGCGCTCATCACATGCCCCATCGCGGCATCCCTCGCCCTCGGGGCGGGCGTGTCCCCGATAGCGCCTATAGTCGGCGCTGCACTTGCGTGCTCGATATCCAGCGCCATACCGTCCACGACGCCGCCCATGGCCATCGTCTACAGTTCGGGGTATGTGAAGATATGGACCATGTTCAAGGTGGGCATCGTGTCGGACCTCCTGAGGGTCGGCGTGCTCATACTGATAGGCCTGCCCCTCATCACCTTCGTCTACGGGTGAGAGGCCCCGAAGTACAGCTGGTGCGTGCGCTCGGCGGCGCGCGCCAGCGCGTGCGCGCGCGTGGCTCCGACGCGTGTCCGGACGTGTTAAATAGCGGGTGGACGCAGAGTACGTACGGGATGCACTAATGCCGAAATCTCTCATTGAGGGTGCTCTCAGCGGCGCCCCTGAGGACAACGTGAGCAATGCACAGGGCCCGCCCCAGCCGAAGACACAGGAGGACCTCGAGATCGAGAGGATCGCCGAGGGGCTCAACGTCTGCATCAAGCTCGTAGGGTGCGGAGGCGCGGGCACGAACACGGTCAACAGGTGCAAGGAGGACGGCCTCTCGGGCATCGAGATGCTGGCCATCAACACCGATGCGAAACATCTTCTGACGGTCAAGGCCGACAGGAAGATGCTGATAGGCAAAGTCCTCACCAAAGGCCTCGGGGCTGGCGCAAGGCCCGAGGTCGGGGAGAGGGCCGCGATGGAGAACGAGCGCGACATCAAGGACTGGCTGAAGGACGGCCAGATCGTGTTCGTCACCGCGGGGATGGGCGGCGGCACGGGGACCAGCAGCTCGTTCGTCGTCGCTCGCCTGGCCAAGGAGTCCCACGCCCTCACCGTCGGGGTCGTCACGATACCGTTCAAATCCGAGGGCGACCTCAGGATGGAGAACGCGATGGAGGGTCTCAGGAAGCTCACTAAGGTCTGCGACACGACCATCGTCGTCCCGAACGACACGCTCATCGAGCTCGTCCCGAGGCTGCCCGTCCAGGCGGCGTTCAAGGTCGCGGACGAACTGCTCCTCCAGACCATCCGTGGGCTCACCGAAATGCTCACCCGCGCGGGCCTTGTCAACGTCGACTACGCCGACCTCAAGACCATCTTGAACGAGGGCGGCGTCTCCCTGATAGGCGTCGGCGAGTCCGAGAGCGAGCCCGGCGGGGACAGGATGCAGGACGCCGTCGAGGAGGCGATGAACTCGCCCCTGCTCGGGAGGATAGACCTGAAGGAGGCGAAGGGCGCGCTCATACGCGTCGTCGGAGGGCCGGACATGAACATCGAGGAGGCGGCCAAGGCGGCCGAGATCGTCACCGAGCACATACGCCCTGGTGGCCGGCTGATATGGGGCTGCTCCGTCGAACCGGACATGAAGGGCAAGGTCAAGATCCTCCTCATAGTGACGGGCGCGCGCTCGCAGTACATACTCATGCGGGACGGCGAGGACCAAGTGATGGCGCCGACGCAGCAGGACTACCGCGGCTACGTCAACGTCCCGCCGTCGGTGCACGAGGACAAGGACCTCTCCATGTTCGTGAGATGAGCGCGGTCCATCATCGAGACCTCAGCTTCAGAACGCGCTGAGGATGATGTTCGCGAGGCCGCCCAGTGCCAACGCCAGGGCTATCGAGGCCGCTGCGACGATGGCGGTGCTCCTGGTCCCGAACTCCTTGACCAGCACGGCGAGTGCCGCCAGGCAGGGCATGAACACCGCCATGACAAGGGCGAAGACGAACATCTGGTCGGGGGTCAGCACCATCGCCAGATCGCTAGTCCCGAAGAGGACGATGAGCATCTGAAGGGCCATCTCCTTCCTCAGGAGGCCGAACACGAGGGCTATGACCGTCACCGCAGGGAGGCCTAGCCAGACGGTCATGAACGGCTCCGCCGGGCCGACGATCTCCTGGAGCCATCCGACGGCCATCAGCACCTCGAGCACTATGCTGCCGGCCAGCAGCAGCGGGAATGCGATGGTGAGGAACTCCTTGATCCTGAGATAGGTCTTCTCTACGGTCAGCCTGGCCGAAGGCCACCGGAGGTCGGGTATCTCCACGAACAGCCCGGTCGGTTCGAACTTGATGGTCCTGTGCATCGCGTAGCCCAGGACGACCAGCATCACCCCGAGGACCGCGTAGATGGCGAGCGCCCAGAGGACTCCGGCGTGGTTCCCGACGGTTCCGATGATTATCGCGGTCTGGGCCGAGCACGGGACCGCGATGGTGATCAGAGTCGCGAGTATGAGCCGTTCCCTCCTCGACCCCATCGCCCTCGTGGCTAGTATCGCAGGGACGTTGCACCCGAATCCGACGACCATGGGGATGACCGCCCGGCCGTGGAGCCCGAGCCTGTGCATGACCCCGTCGAGCAGGGAGACGACCCTGACGAGGTAGCCGCTGTCCTCGAGCAGGGAGAGCATCACGTAGAAGAGGAGTATGTAGGGCACCACGAGGGCCAGCATCGCCTCGATGCTCAGGTAGATCCCCTCGAGCATCCCAGAGGCGAAGTCGTTCCCCGCGTCCTCCTCGAGCCCGTCGAAGAACCCGCGTGCGGCATCCTGGTATGCGCCGACCAGGACGCCCTCGATCGCTCCGCCGACGAAGATGAGCGTGAGGAAGACCGCCGCGAGGACGGCGAGCAGGATGGGGATGCCAGTCGCAGGTCTGAGGGTGAGGTCTGCGATGGTGTTCCTCCTCGTCCTGCCGGCTGGGCCGCTGCCTATGACCTCCTTCGCGATCCTCCCGGCCTCCCCGAACCTGTCCCTCTGGATGTGGACTACTATGTCCTCCCCGTGCTCCTTCAGGAACTCCTCCCTGAATGCTGAGGCGGCATCCCGTAGCTCCTTGGATGCCTTGCCGACGATGTTCTCGTCGCCTGCGAGCAGCCTGATCGCGACGGCCCTCAGCGGTATGTCCCAGTCCTTCTCATGGAGCATCGGGGACATCCTCGCGACCATCTTCTCGATGTGGGAGTCGTATCTGACCTTGAACCGGCTGCGACGGCGCATCTGGACGGAAGTGTAGAGGAGCGAGTCGATCCCCTCGCCCTTGGTGGCCACCGTGGGGATCACGGGCATCATCAGTATGCGCTCCAGCCTGGCCACGTCGATGTCCTGCCTGTTCCTCCTCACCATGTCGAACATGTTGAGGGCGGCGACGACGTTGTGGCCGGACTCGATCAGCTCGAACAGGAAGACCAGGTTCCTCTCCAGCCTTGTGGCGTCCAGGACGGCCACGACCGTATGAGGCCTCCTCTCGTAGAGGAGCCTGGTCGCGACGCGCTCATCTTCGGTGTTCCCTGCCAGGGAGTAGGTCCCGGGCAGGTCTATCACCGTGATGGTGCTGTCCATGAACTTGGCCTTGCCCTCCTCGAACTCGACCGTGGTCCCCGGGTAGTTCGCGCTTATCACGCCGACCCCGGTCAGCTTGCTGAAGATCAAGCTCTTCCCGACGTTCGGGTTGCCGGCCAGAGCGATCTCCATGGTCTAGTCCTCCTAGGTCGGCCTCACAACATGGAGGGTGGCGCCGATGTCCCTGGCGATGGCCACCTTCGTCCCCTTGAGGTCGACTATGATGGGCCCGCCCATCGGGACCTTCTTCTCTATCGTGACCTCGCTCCCGGGGACGAACCCCATGGCGAGTATCCTGCAGAGCTCGTCCCTGCTCCTCGAGGCGAGATGGGAGATCGTGCCCGTCTCGCCCTCCTTCAGGCTGTCCAAGGGGACTGTGTCCGAGGTGCACTCCTCACACGCCCTCCTCATGTCGCACTTGGGGATCCTCTTCCCGTGGGGGCACTCGACCGGCCGGTTCATCATCCTGCAGAGCTGGTGCTCCGCCTCGTCGGTCAGGGCGTGCTCCATCTTGCATGCCTGGTCGTGCCTCGCCTTGCCCCTTATCCCCACCAGGTCGTTGAGGAACCTCTCCAGCAGCCTGTGCCTGCGGGCGACCTTCCTCGCGATCTTCATCCCCTTCGGCTTCAGGACCGCGCCCTTGTACGGGACATGGGTGAGGTACCCCTCCTCGGAGAGCTTCCGCAGCATCTCTGTGACAGACGACGGCGAGACCTTCAGCACCTGCGCTATCTCGGATGTCTTCGCCGTGCCGCCCTCCTCCGTCAGGGTGTAGACGGTCTTGAGGTACTGTTCCTTGCTCTCCTCGTCCATCGGACGAGAATTAGGCATACCTAAATTATAAATCTATCTCCTCAGGGCGGCGGAAAGAGCGGGTGCCTACCTGCGCCCCATGCGGTCCGCCAGGACCTTGTGCTCCGCCCTCTGGAGGATGACCTCGAGGGTCGATGCCGTCATGTCGAGCCTGCGGGCGAGGGCCTTGACCGTCACCCTCCTCGGGACGTCGAAGTACCCGAGGTCCAGGGCGAGCTGCAGGACGGCCTCCTGGTCCTTGGTCAGCCCCCGCGCGGTCCTCATGTCGGTGACCTCCTCTATCACGACCACGCAGCCGCGGCCCATGGTCGCCTTGACGAGCGAGTCCAGGGAGGACGTGCTGGGCGCCATCACAGTCCACTGCATGACCCCGTCCATCCTGAACTCGGCGGAGTCGATGTAGCAGCCGGATCCCTTGACCACATCGCAGGTGTTGCAGGTATCTCCCTTCATGTCGACGAAGCTGTCCACGCCGTCGTCGCCGTCGAGGACGCATCCCGCCATGTCAGACAGCGCCTCGGCGAGGTCGTCAGATCTGGTAAGTGGGCAGTCTACCCCTTTCGGCAGCCGCAGCACGAGCCTTACTGCCCTCATGCCAAAGTCTCCCGTCTCGTGGGGTTACATGCAACAAATGCAACCGGCAGCAGCCCGCCCATATACTGGGTCTAGGGACGGCATGCGTATGAATGTTGTCGCTGACATGTGCGCTCGTCCACACATACACGTCGGTCCATTGACAAAAGGAAAGCCAGGCCGTGTCCAGGCGGCACCGGGGCCGGCTGGACGACGGTCAGAGGTTTGCGTCCGGGTAGTTCAGATGCGCTCGAGGACGTAGATAGCCGCGTCGTCGGTCTCCTTCGGCCTCTCGGAGAACTTGTAGAGCTTCCCGAGCTTGTTCAGGAGGTCCTGTCTCTTCTCTCCTGGCTTCGCCTCGAGGTCGTACTCGAGGAAGGCCAACGGGATGTCCTTGACCTTGGTGCTCGTGGCTAGTATGATGTGCGCCTTGAACTTCTTCTTCGGGCTGGTGACCTCGACAGGTTCGTCGGGGAAGTACTTCAGATCTCCCCTGTGTATCCTGATGGTCGCGAATACGCGGTCGTCGAGCTTCTTCCAGTCCTGCGAGAACGGCATCGTGCGGACCTTCATGTCATTTCCCTGCTTCGGGGTTAGCGTTCCAAGTAGTTAATTGTTGCCTGAGAACAACCGTTCTCGGCGTGGGGCCGATGTACTGACCTGTCCAACCGGACAGGTTTATCTCCATCCTCCGCGATGGCGTCGCGTGTCACCTGGGACCGAACCAGAACTCGAGCCGGTGGACCTGTCCCCCAGCGATGCGGCCTGGCCGGCCAAGTTCGAGTCCGAGAGGGCGGCCCTCGCCAAGGCCCTCGGTATCACCGCGGAGATACACCACATAGGCAGCACGGCCGTGGCGGGCCTCAAGGCGAAGCCGGTCATAGACATCCTGGTCGCGGTCGAGTCGCTGGATTCGCCGAAGGACCTCGTGGATGCGCTTTCGAGCCTCGGTTACACCCACCAGTCGCACGATGACGACGCTCACAGGCTGTTCTTCAGGAAAGGCTCCCCGAGGGAGTACCACGTCCACGTCGTGAAGGTCAACAGCTGGACCTACTGGAGGCACCTGCTCTTCAGGGACATACTCAGGTCCGATCCCCGTGCCCGGGAGGAATACACCCGTCTCAAGGAGGAACTCGCTGGCACATTCCGCGACGACAGGGGGGCGTACACCGGCGGCAAGGGCGAGTTCATCGACCGCAAGGTCGCCGAGAGGGTCCGTAGACGGTGAGGTCATCGCCTCGGGACGATCCTGGGCGTTGAGAAGCATGTGAAGGGTGATTGGGGTTTGAGGGTTTGGCCGGGGCCTGCAGGCCTCACCTGATCTCCACGACCTGGAAACCGGAGTCCGGATCGTTGCCGAACGCCTCGAGCCTGCCCCTGATCCTCCACTCGTGCCGGACCTGGCCGCTGTAGGACGGCTGTCCCATCGGTATCTGGATGGTCGCCTCGAAGGTCTTGGTCTCGTTCGGCTGGAGAGTGAACGCAGGGGCGATCGGTATCGCCTGCTTGACCGTCTCCCCGTGGACCTGGGTCGTCTGGCCACAGTGCTTGCACTTGACCTGGCCGTTCTCCTCGGCGTGGAGGTCGACGAAGACTCCGCCGGACTTGACCTCCTTGCCCATCGACATGACGGTCACCTTGACCGGAATCGCGTCCCCGGGCTTCAGGAGCTGACGGGGGTATTCGAGGCTCACCTTCGCAGATCCGCCAGTTACCGCGGATCCCACAGACTTCATCTTGTCCAAGATCCCCATGAGGGTCACCGTTGAGGGGAGAGTTTGGAGAGGGACGTATATATCGGTGGCGTCGCCGGTCTCAAATCTGATAACCCTGGAGCCAGGATGTCACGGCGATGTCACGGCCCCATATGGCTCACGCTCTGTCGCCACATTTATCCCCATAGACGACGGTTCGCGGGGCGGAGGCGGGGGAATGTACGGATCCGTGCCGCGATGGCTCGTCAAATCTGTCGATAGGGAGGTGGAGAAGGACAGGCTCCCGATGCCTGAGAGAGTCGGTCAGCTGGCGGTGGTCCCGTTCACCCTTATCGCCCTGTGGTTCTTCTACGAGCACGACTCCCGCCCGACCGGCTTCTTCACAGACGGGTTCGGGGGACTGGAGGCGGGGCTCTTCTATGCGATCATAGTCATAGGCCTAGCTCCGCCGGTCCTGAGGTTCATGCTCGGCCGCAAGAACCCTGCCAGGCTCGTGGACATCGCGCAGATGGCGTTCTTC
>JALOTO010000085.1 GCA_025457845.1 Thermoplasmata archaeon
GATCTCCTTGCTCAGGTCCGGCAGCATCCTCCACAGGCAGCAGCATGGGCAGCAGCTGCATATGCTCATCAGGTCCTCCTTGCGGCCAGTGTCGAACACCACGGCGTCGATCTTGTTCCTGCCTATCAGGTGGACCAACCCCTTCTCGCGGCACTTGCGCACATGTGCCAGAGCCTCGTCCTGTGTCACGAGCCTCCCGAACCTCTTGTCGATCCTGAGCGCCCCCTTCCCTATGAAGAGGCAGCCCAGATCCTTCGGATAGTCCTTGCAGTCGCTCGCTACCCGGCAGAGGCAGGTGTCCATGATGAAGTGGTGTTTCGATGCGCGTATGAAGTGGTCCAGCACCTGCGAAGGGAGGACGGTGTTCGTCCACTCCAGAGGGATGTCAGTGACCACCGAGATCGTGCGTTCGGCGGCATCCCCGACTGCGCTGTCCTTCGGCAGGTAGATCATCCTGTCGTCCTCGAAGAGCAGGCGGTTGACCAGCCATCCCATCGGCCATATCTTGGTGGCCCTCGCAAGGGCGAACCTCAGGTCGAAGCCCGCCTTGGCCAGGCCCACGAGTACCCTCGATCTTATGCCCATCTCGTCAGTCTGAGCGGGCTGCCCCTCTATTTCGTTTGCGGCACCCTTCGGCGAACGGCATAGCTCCCTTAGGTATCTGCCCACAACTCCGGCCAATCATCATCAAATCCCTAAGCATGTTCGCCCCGGAGCGATTTCTTAACGTTCCGGGGGGTATTGTTATAAATACGGACAACTCCATTTTTGACCCGGGGAGAGTTGAGCCTAGCGTCTCTGGTTTTCCGTGCCCTTTTGTCACGGACTCCAGTCGTCGACTGGGCCACACATGGGTAAGGAGGAGTGTAAGTGGGGACTTCTGGAAGCGAGACCAAGGAAGAGATAGCAAAGCCCGCCTCCGCGCCGGCGCGCCCGAAGAGCAAGATGCTGACTGCGGTTGTAATCGTGGTCGTGCTCATTGTCGCGGCGCTAGCGGGGGCATGGGCATTCGGACTGATTGGCGGAGAGGACGAGGAGAAGGTACTCGTCATCGCCATGAGCTCTGACGTAGAGACGATGAATCCGGCGCAGACGAGCGCCATGTATGGACCTCCGGGGATGATATACGAGACCCTGATAGCCAGGGACCTGACAGGGGCATATGTCCCAGGGCTGGCCGAATCGTGGAACATGAACACGGACGACCCTGACAACCCGACCCTCGAGCTGACTCTCAAGGAGGGCGTTATGTACCACGACGGGACGCCCTTCAACACCCAGTCGGTCAAGCGGACGATCGAGTGGTATTCTCAGAACGATAGCTGGGTCAGCTACGAATTCTGGTCGATCAAGCACAACCCGAGCTACTGGGACACGACTGACTATTCCGGGTGGCCAGACTCAGGAATCTGGTGCAAGGACGATACCCACATGGTCTTGAACCTGACGTGGGCCGACGTTGCTCTGATCTTCAACCTGTCTCACCTGTACGGGAGCATGATCGGGCCTGACGCGCTCTGGGAGCTGGGCGTCGAGGACTATGGCACGTCCCAGAACTGGGACAAGGTCGTAGGCACCGGACCGTTCATGATCAGCGAATGGGTCGCGGGCGACCACATCACCCTGGTGAAGAACGAGAACTACACCTGGGGGGCATCCTGGTACGAGAACAAGGGTCCTGCGAAGATCGACAAGATCATCTACAGGGTAATGACCGACGCCGCAGCCAGGTTCGCAGGGTTCGAGAGCGGCGCCATAGACATCCTGCAGCAGGTCCCGCCGAACAAGGTCGAGACCTATCAGGACACCGATGGCGTGGAGCTGATGACCGGACCGGGCCAGGGGACGTACCACGTGGAATTCAACTGCGCGAAGGCCCCGTGGAACAACACGGACCTGAGGCTCGCCATGGCATACTCGATCGACCGATCGCAGATACTGGACACGGTCTGGCATGGGGTGGGGGAGGAGGGCGTGAACCTGCTCTCGCCGATCTGCCCCGAGGGAAGCCAGATGCCGGCCGAGTACAACCTGACCTACGACCTCGATAAGGCGGAGGAACACTTCGCGGCAGCCGGGTTCGAGGACATAGACGACGACGATTGGCTCGAGAACACGACCTCCGGCGAGGACCTGACCCTTGACCTGTGGATCACGGACAAGGCTGAGGATGTCTCGATGGGTGAGATACTTCTGACCCAGTTCGAGGCGGTCGGGGTCGACGTGACCGTCACGCAGTACCAGGAGACGGAACTCCGGACGAACGCCCAGGCTGGGCTCCAGGAGGCGATCCTCTTCTGGTTCTCCTGGCCGAGGGCAGAGATCCTCGACTGGCACTTCGGAGGCTGGGCGGTCGGCGGGTCGAACACGGCCCAGTATTCCGACCCGGTGTTCGACGAGTATGTCGTCAACTGGACGATGGCGGAGACCGAGGACGAGTTCACGGACAACGCGACGGCCGCGCACATAAGGCTGCTGCAGAATGCACCTCGGGCCCCGATCCTGTTCTGGCACCAGATATTCGCCATCCATGACTATGTGGACGGCTGGTACATCCACCCGCTGGGTCAGGAGCAGGTAATCAACATCGTGGATGTTGACATAAGCAAGTAGACCGTGAAACCACCAAACCCCTTTTCATTTCATTGCCCGGGGGCACCGGGCGTGGGCCATGTCGGGTCATGTGCGGGAGGCTGAGTCGGGAAGAGTCTACGGGGATGAGCGATGGCGGATCTGATATCGTACGTGATCAGGAAACTCTTGCTCGCCATACCAGTCATATTCCTAGCCACGTTCATCGTGTTCCTCATGCTCTACCTGACACCCGGCGACCCGGTGAGCATGCTCATACCTCCTCACGCCACCGCTGCCGACATAGAGGAGTTGCGCGCGAAGTACGGTTTCGACGAGCCATTCCTGGTCCAATACTGGAGGTTCCTCGAGCGCCTGTTCCAGGGGGACCTGGGAGAATCGGTCGCCCGAGCGTCCCTCCACACGGACGTGTCGTACCTGCTGATCCAGAGGCTGCCCAAGACCCTCGAGCTGATGGCCATCGGCCTGACGATCTCCTATTCCATCGGGATTCCGCTAGGTGTGTTCTCTGCCCTCAGGCAAGACACATGGAAGGACCGCAGCGTCATGGTCTTCACGCTGGTGGCCTACGCGATGCCGTCCTTCTGGCTTGGGATCCTGCTCATGATGGCCCTGTCCGTGTACACCAACATACTACCGGCTGAGGGTACCGTCGGCGGCTTCGGCAGCATCTTCCTTCCGGCACTGACTCTCGGGCTGGGGAATGCCGCGCTGACCACCAGGATGATGAGGACCAGCATGCTCGAGGTCAAGCGCCAGGACTACATCACCCAGCTGCGTTCCCGCGGGTTGCCCGAGAGGGAGGTCATATTCAAGCACGCCCTCAAGAACGCGATCCTGCCGGTCATAACCGTCATAGGCCTGGACATCGGATGGTTCGTCGCCGGTGCGGTGGTCGTCGAGACGGTGTTCTCGTGGCCAGGGTTGGGCATGCTCGTGACGGATTCGATCTCCAACCACGACTTCCCGACGGTGCAGGGATGCATCCTCGTCCTGGCGTTCTTCGTCGTCATCGGTAACCTGGTGGCGGACATACTGTACGCTCTGGCGGACCCAAGGGTGAGGCTCGGATGAGGTTTCGGAAGCCGCTCAACGACGCCCTGGCCGGCTGGAGGATGTCCGGCGGGGTCAAGCAGTTCGCAGTGGACATGGTGACAAGGAGCAGCAGGAACCCGATGGTCGTCGCGGGCACCACCATCATCCTCGTTGTGATCTCGCTGGCCCTGCTGGCCCCGGTACTACCCATCGCCGACCCGACCCCGGCGGTGCTCGACCCGGAAGCGACGTTGCTCCCTCCTTCGGCGAAGCACTGGTTCGGGACGGACGAGCTCGGGAGGGACGTGTTCAGCCGCGTGATCTGGGGGGCCAGGGTGTCCCTCACGGTCGCCACCCTCGCGATATTCTTCTCTTTGCTCATAGGCGTGGTCCTGGGCCTGACAGCGGGGTATTTCGGCAAGATCCCGGACTACATAATCTCCGGGACGATCGACCTCTTCTGGACCTTCCCGTCCTTCCTCTTGGCGCTCGCATTCGCGGCCGCGTTAGGCCCCAGCCTGACCAACGTCATCCTCGCCATCTCGATATCCTACTGGGCCGGTTTCGCGAGGCTGATGAGAGGCCAGGCGCTCTCCGTCCGCGAACGCCAGTTCGTGGAGGCTAGCAGGGCGCTTGGCGCCAACAACGTCCGTATCATGTTCACTCATGTGCTCCCGAACTGCGTCGCCCCTCTGATCGTCTGGGCGTCCATAGGCGTGGCGGACGCGATCACCATCGAGAGCAGCCTCAGCTTCCTGGGTGTGGGAACGCAGCCGCCGACCCCTAGCTGGGGGTACATGCTATACAGGGGCATACCGTACCTTGAGGAGGCGCCCTGGATCGCGACGTTCCCGGGCATCGTCCTGCTCATCACGATCCTCGGTTTCAACCTGCTCGGGGACGGCATGCGGGATGTGCTCGACCCGCGCATGAAGGGGTTGAGGAGATGACCGACCAGAGGCCGATACTGGAGATCAGGGGCCTGAGGACCCAGTTCTTCCTCCGCGAGGGGACGGTCACCGCCCTCGACGGGATCGACCTCACGGTCTACGAGAACGAGTCCGTCGGCATCGTTGGCGAGACGGGCTGCGGCAAGAGCATGACCGCGTTCTCGATCCTGCGGCTCGTGCCGCACCCCGGAAGGATCACCGCTGGTTCGGTGAAGTACAAGGGAAACGAGCTCACGACCCTCGACGAGGACACGATGCGCTCCGTCCGTGGCACGAAGATATCCATGATATTCCAGGACGCATCGACGGCCCTGGACCCCGTGTTCACCGTAGGGAGCCAGCTTGGGGAGGTCATATCTCTCCACCAGGGGATCTACGACAAGGCTGCCCTTGATCAGAAGATCGTCGAGGCGCTGCGGCTGGTCAAGATAGCCGCACCCGAGCAGGTCATGAAGATGTACCCGCACGAGCTGAGCGGCGGGATGAAGCAGAGGGTCATGATAGCCATAGCCCTGTCATGCCACCCTTCCCTGCTGATCGCGGACGAGCCCACGACGGCCCTCGACGTGACAATCCAGGGGCAGATACTTAAGCTCCTCAAGGGCCTCGTCGCCACTACTGGTAGCTCGATGATGCTCATCACTCACAACCTCGGCATCGTCGCGGAGACGTGCGACAGGGTCTGCGTGATGTACGCGGGGCGCATCGTGGAGGACGCCGAGACCTTCGAGCTGTTCGAGAGGCCGATGCACCCGTACACGGCAGGCCTACTGACGGCGTTCCCCAAGCTCGGCGAGAAGAAGGACGAGCTACCAGTGATCAAGGGCACGGTCCCCAACCTCATGAGTCCGTTCAAGGGCTGCCCGTTCGTCGACAGGTGCGAGAGCGCGTTGGCGGTATGCTCCAACCGGAGGCCAGAGCGGATCGAGGTGTCGCCGAGGCACTTCGTATCCTGTCACCTGTGGTCAGGGGGTGTGCAGCAGAATGTGGTCTGACCAGCCGCCGCTCATCGAGGTCAAGAACCTCGTCAAGCTCTTCCCCGTGAAGAAGGGCGTGTTCGGGAAGACCGTCGGGAATGTGCATGCGGTCGACCGTGTCAGCTTCTCCGTGTTGAGAGGGGAGACCCTCGGGCTGGTCGGCGAGAGCGGCTGCGGGAAGACGACCGTCGGCAGGGCCACCCTGAGGCTCGTCGAGCCGACGTCGGGCAACATAGTGTTCAACGGGAAGGACGTCATGCAGCTGTCTGGCGCGACGCTCCGAGCCATGAGGAAGAGGATGCAGATAGTCTTCCAGGACCCGTACTCCAGCCTCGATCCGAGGATGACCGTCGCGCACATCGTCGGGGAGGGGTTCGCGATACACGGCCCCCCCAAGGGGGCCAAGGACCCGAACTTCGCCAGGAGGGAGCGCATACACGAGCTGATCGAGCAGGTCGGCCTCTCGCACGACCATCTCTCCAGACTGCCCCACGAGTTCAGCGGTGGGCAGAGGCAGAGGATCGCGCTGGCGAGGGCGCTCGCCCTGGACCCGGACTTCGTCGTGCTCGACGAGCCGACCTCGGCCCTTGACGTCTCCGTGCAGGCGCAGGTGCTCAACCTTCTCAAGAGGCTGCAGGCCAAGTTCGGACTCAGCTACCTGTTCATATCACACGACCTGTCCGTGGTCGGGCACATGAGCGACAGGATCGCCGTGATGTACCTGGGCAAGATCGTCGAGCTGGCGAAGGCGGATGTCTTCCTGAGGCACGCGCTGCACCCGTACACCCAGGCGCTCATCGCCTCGATACCGATCCCGGACCCCAAGATGAGGAAGGACCGCAGGGGGATCGAGGGCGAGGTCCCCAGCCCGACGAACCCGCCCAAGGGCTGCAGGTTCCACCCGAGGTGTCTCTGCACGAGGGCCTAGGCAGCCGCGCTGGGCCGCAAGTGATATGGAAAAAGGACCCCTGCCTCGGCCGGGGAGGACAGGGGCCGGAGTGCATCCTATCTCATCCGAACCATCCACGGCTACATCCAGGCCCTGTCCCGCTTCGGCGCGCCTGGAACATAGTTGTCCTCGAACGGCTGGCGCTTGTCCTCCTCGCTGTACCAGTCGTGCTCATCGTCAATCGCGCAGCTGCGGTACGCCACATCGGACACATGTTT
>JALOTO010000086.1 GCA_025457845.1 Thermoplasmata archaeon
TCTGGCCGGCGGGGCCTATCTCAGGCAGTAGCGTCTGCCTGGAGTACCTGTCATGCTTCAACGGTGTCGGATTGGTCATGGCGGTATAAATGACTTCAGTCTCCTGGTCCTACCTGAAGCGGTAGTCCATGTCGAGCCTGGCCCTGAACCGCTTGACCTTGCGACGGACATCCTTGCCTTCTGCCCCGTCCATGAAGAGGTCCGCGAGCTCGGACAGGTCCTTCTCCTTGACCCCCAGACGGGTGATCTCGCATGTCCCGAGCCTTCCGACCGAATCGGTGATCAGGTTCGTCTTCTCCATCATGACCGAGAAGTCGTTCAGGGACATCCCATACCTCTTCTCCAGTGCCGGGACGTCGATCAGCAGCTGGTGGGATTCCGAGAAGCCCATCTCCGCGAACTTGATGGGGAATCCGCGTTCGCTCAGCTCCTTGCCGAGGCGCTTGGAGTTCTTCACGACCTGCTTCGCGTAGGCAGGCCCGAACCGGTCCATCTCCAGGAGCGCCTGCCCGAGGGCCGCGACCCTGTTCCAGTGGACGTTGTCGACTATCCTCCAGGTGAGGTTTCGCCTCACCCCTGCGTCGACCTCGTCTCTGTCCGTGAGTATGATGCCCCCCTGGGGACCGAAGAAGCTCTTGTGGGTCGACCCGTAGAGGATGTCCGCGCCCTCCTTCAGAGGCTGCTGGAACCCTCCTCCAGCGATTAGGCCCATCACATGCGACCCGTCGTACGCGAGCTTGGCGCCGACGGCGTCGCACGCCTCCCTGACGGGCTTCATGTCGTACGGGAATATCAGGAACGACGCCCCGAGGATGACCAGACCCGGCTTCCTCCTGCGGACCTCCCTGACCACCGCCTCGGTATCGATGTTCCATGTGGTCTGGTCGAACGGGAGCGCCCAGGCCTTGAGCCCGTAGATGTCGGGTATGTACGCCGGGGCGTACCCGTCGTAGCCGCCGTTCTCCGGGGCCACCGCGCAGATGCCGTCCCCTCTCTTGGTCAGGGCCTTGATGGCGATCAGGGCCGCTATGTGCCCGCCCATCGGCTGGACGCAGGAGTGCCTGGCCTTGTAGACCTTGCATGCGAGCTCCTCCGCCTTCCGCTCGACGTCCGTGGTGATGCGGGTGCCCCTGTAGGCGTTCTCCACATAGGCCATCCCCTCGCCGGAGTCGAGCGGCAGGGTGTACCTGTTGCTGAAATCCGACGACAGGAGTGCCCTCACCTGCGGGCTGGCGCTGTTCTCCGAAGGCAGGAGGTTGATGGAATCCTCCTGGCGCCACTTCTCCTGCTGCCTCATGCTGTCAAGAAAGTACGTGCTCTTCATGCGCAGACCCCCGGGATGGGTTCAGGGCGGACCTTCGTCCGTTCAGTTGAGCATGTTGAAACGGCCGTCGTTGGCCGGGTGGCCGGGGAACTCGGGCTCGTCCTCTTCGAGGTCCTCTTCCATGACCACGTTCACGAGGACGTTGACGACCTCGCGAAGCTGCTTTAGGTCTTCTCTGAGGTTCGCTATCTCTGCCAGAAGCTCTTTGTCGCCTTCTGCCAAACTGCCCCCCCTTCCAGACGGCCTATTGGACTTCCGCGATAAAGCCCTATCGCCTTCACTTCATGAAGGCGCGGTAGTCGTCGGCGATCTTCCGCCTCTCGACCCTGTCGCACTTGTCGCAGTACAGGTCCCTGCCCTTCCTCTCGAGGGGGTTCCTGCACCTGGCGCAGTGTGCCAGGACTGCCCCGAAGTGCGGCCCGGCCGTCGAGAGCTGCACAGATGGGTCGGCCTGGATGACCATCGCCCTTATCAGGTCGCCGGGCCTGAGCAGGTCCCCGGCGTCCTCGACATAGGAGCTAGCGATCTTGGACACGTGAATGGATGCGAGGGTCTCGCTCGAGACCTCCCTCTCCTTGCCCTCCTGCGCGACTATGTTGCATATCGCCATGGCGGGCCTCGCGTCCGAGACCTCCGCGAAGACGACATCGCCCTCGCTGAGGACGATGGGCGGGTTGTCGAACACTACCTTCACAAGCTTCTCGCTCGGGTCGAGGTCGACCTCTCCGACGGCGCTCGAATAGACCTTGCCGTCAGCCTCGTAAGTCCCCTCTCCCGACATATACTCCTCCGCGATGGCGACCTCGTCGCCGGGGAGGACCTTCTTACCGGTCTTCGCCAGATGAATCACCTATCTCTTGAACCTTAACAGAATGACCGAGATGCTCTCTTTCGCCTTTCTGTGGAATTCGAACGCATATGGAATCTCGAATTTATACCTTTTGACTGGCTCCGAGACCCCTCCGAGGGCCGAAACCATGGTCCCCACGAACTCCTGGCTGCCGTCATTGTGAAGGGAATAGGCCACTGGGGCGATTTCCAGTGCCTTCTTTATAAAGGACCTGTCCGCGTGGCGCCTCTGGGCGCCGAAAGGCGGGTTCTGTATGACCGTGTCGAACCTGCCCTTGACGGAGGACACGTCGCCTTCGACTATCTCGACGTCGAGACCGAGGGACTCGGCGTTCCTAGAGGCGACGGACACCGCTCCCTTGTCGATGTCGACCCCTAACGCCTTGGACGCCCCCAGGAGCTTGGCACCTATGACGAACACCCCGTTCCCGCATCCCAGGTCGGCGACCGCCTTCCCCTCGATGTCGCCCCTGCCGAAGGCCTCCCAGAGCATGTCGGCGGCGACGTCGGCAGGCGTGACGTACTGTTCCAGCTCGGCGGACCTGCCTCCCAGCTGTTCCAGTCTCTGAAGGGTTATCTCGAGCTGCCTCTTCTTCATAACGAACTACGGCCCCGGACGGAAGGCCTCAATCGGCCTCGTCTATCATCTTCCACCTGCGCATCTTGTTGACCTCCGACACGTCCCTGCCGTGGAAGTCGCGCTCGATGTCAGACAGGTACTCGATGGCCATCAGGAGGGTCTCCTTCGTGGGCTTGGTGATGTTCACCTTGGCCTTGCCGAACTCCCTGTCGATGATCTCCATCGCCTTGCCGGTGTCCCCGTACTGCTCGCAGAAGTCGCTGACGATCTCGTCAACCGCCTGGGCGAGGGACCCGCCCTCGCCGAGGACGCCCTTCTTCTCGGCGTATTCGCCGGAGATCATCATCTCGCCGAGCCTCCTGAAGGCCGCCTCGACGTTCTCGCCGGTCTTTGCGCTGCATAGCATGACAGGCATCTTGATCCTGGCGCCGAGGTCTGTCAGCCTCTTCGCGGTCGCGGAGTCCTTGCCGGCCATGTCGACCTTGTTACCTATGATCACCATGGGCGCCGTGCCGAGGGATTCGTTCACCTCAGGCAGCCAGAACCCTTCCGCGGATTCGACCGTCTCGGGTCGGTTGAGATCGGAGACGATCACGACTCCGTGTGCGCCGCTCATCCCCTGGGTCCTCATCTTCTTGTAGTCCTTCTGCCCGAGGATGTCCCACATCATGAGGGTGAGGAAGACGGTCCTGTCAGGTGACTTGTACTCTATGTCCCGCTTGCTCACCTTCGTCCCGATGGTCGCGATGTACTTGTCGTCGAAGACATCGATGACGAACCTCCTTATGAGGGAGGTCTTGCCGACCGAGGAGTCGCCGACTAGGGCGATCTTCTTGATGAAACGACGGGACTGGATTATGCTCAAGGTGGTCACCGGGGAATGCCGTGTCAGGGATGCGCGGTCAGACGCGTCACTGCCTTGCTCAAGTTGCGATTGACTATGGTCATACATAATCCTTTGGTGCAGGTTTGTCCCGCGCCCCACTGGCCAGCATCGAGCCAGCATGGGCGGCCCATTTTCCCATCGCTGACTGCTATGAGAGCCAATCAGCGGTGCCCACGTGAAAAAGCTCAATACCCCTCATCCTCAATACCCAGCCGAACCGAATGCCGGAAGAGGCCAAATCGAAGCTCCCCTCGAAGAAGAGCCTCGAGAACTATGCCAGCGCCTACATGGGCGCATACCTGAACGCGGTAGAGAAGGAGAGGCCCGAGCATGCGCCCCCCCTCGCCCGCAACGCACCTTATGAGATCGAGGTCTGCCTCATGCCCAACGCCTGCTTCGTCATGCTCTTCGACCGGGCGGAGAAGCAGAACATCGCCGTAGCCGAGCGTGACTGGCACTATGTCGAGAGCAAGGTGATGTCAGGCGTCGCGCACATGGTCACGGTCTATGCCCACGAGACCCCCACGGTCGCGGACGCGATCGCGAGGGGGAAGAAGGACGCGGTCAGGGACATAAGGTCGCTGGAGGACTCGAGCCTCTCGAAGGCCGTCGCACAGCTGGAGAAGGTCCTGGGGGACCTCACCAGCGTCGAGAAGGGGAACAAGAGCCTGCTCAAGATCGCCGAGATGGAGCTCTCGAAGCTCCAGCCCATCAAGGACGCCATAAAGAACGCCGGCCCGGAGGTGGACATGCTGGGGATGGTCGACGCCCTGCGCAACTACCCCACCGCCCCCGTCGAGGTGAGCGTCGACATCAAGGAGCGGCAGCTGCTTGAGAGCATCACCAAGGAGCTGGGGGACCTGTCCGACGTCATCCGGAGGGTCGAGTCGCAGGACCAGAAGCTCGAGGAGATCGAGCAGTCTATGACCAAGTCGCTCAGCGAGTTCCACAGGAGCGTCGACGAGAAGATCGGCAAAGGCCTCGCTGTGGTGCTCTCCTCATCCGACAGGAAGATAGACAAAGGCCTCGCCGCCATCCAGGAGGCCGCAGGTCAGGCGGTGAAGTCCCAGCAGGACAACGGCTCCGTCAAGGACCTCGAGAGGCGCATGGCCGCGCTCGAGCAGGCACTCAACGCCGTGCAGGAGCGCCCCGATGTCTCCAAGGAGGTCCTCAACGCGGTGGTCGACCTCCGGGGCACGGTGGACCGGCTCAGCGCCAGGACCACGAGGATAGAGCAGTACCTGATGCAGCTGTCGAAGAGGGCCCCTCCGCCGCCCACCAGATGACGGCCTTCATAGTTCTCTAGTGGCAGGCTTGGCCGTACATGCCGTCCAGCACCTCTCCTTGTGTGGACACGAACTCGAAGTCGTAGCTACCCTCCCTGAGCGTCAGCTTGAGCATGCCGAAGGAGTCGTCGACGCCGTACTCGAGGTTGGCCGGCCACGGGTTGTGCTTGAAGCCCCAGAGGTAGGACCCTCCCGTCCCCACGACGAGCTGCCTCGGCCCTTCACGGTCCATGTTGCCGTACGGGTCCTGAGGCGCCCAGCGCATGTAGTTGTGGTTGTGCCCGCCGAGCACAAGGTCCACGCCGTACTCGTACATGACCTCCCAGTACGGGATCAGGTACAGCATCTCGTCGAGCCCCCACGACTGGCAGGTATAGTACGACTCCCAGTCGTACCTCGGGTGGTGGAAGTACACGATGATACCCTTCGAGTCGTCCTGTGCTGCCAGGTCCTCCTCGAGCCAGGCGAGCTGAGCCTCGGCCTCCCCGGGCGAGGTCGCGTTCCATCCCCAGTACCACCAGGGGTGACCAAGGATGGAGTTCAATGTGACGATGTGCCAGGGCCCCAGGTCGAATGAGTAGTACCCCCAGCGCAGGCGCTCCTCGTCGTCCCCCACAAGCGCCGAGACCCTGTCCGCGAAGTACGTGAAGTATCCCTCGGCCGAATCGGACATCGAGTAGTCGTGGTTGCCTATTGTCGGATAGATGAGGTTGTGCAGCGGCGAGAAGTACAGGTCGAAATAGGTCATGTAGTCCTCGTACGTGCCCTCGTTGTGCTGTGCGTCACCTATGGTGAGCAGTCCATCGAGGCCCATCTCAATCGCAAGACGTGCGACGTCGTCGTACTGGTTCCTGTTCAGGTTGTTGTGCGGGAACTCGGTCGACGCGATGTCGCCCACGGCCCCGAGCACATACTCGGTCTCCGCGTCATCCGCTGAAACGTCCGCCGTCACGAAACACATCGGGCAGGCGAAGACGATCCCTATCGCCAACGCCGCCAATGCCCCTACCTTTGCGTCCAATGCCCCTCCCCCTATGCGGCCGAGCGGCCGCGCAAGGGGTGATGGGCGACACCCCGTATCTAGGTTACTGACTCGTCTTGCGGATCATCAGTGGTCGTGGTGATCGTGGTGTGCGCAGGCCGACTCCATCGAGGCCTCCTGCAGCTTCCCGCCCTTGTACAGCTCGACGGCATCCCTCACGGTCCCCGTCGCGCCGATGTAGACCTTGAACCCCAGTGAGTTGAGCATCCTTATTGCCCCTCCGCCTAGGCCTCCGCAGACCACCACATCGGGCCTCGCTGCCTTCAGCCTCTCGACGGGGGCGCCCCCGCCGCAGACATGCTCGCCGTTGTTCGCGATGACCTCGATCTTCCCGTTGGCCGTGTCCACCAGTGTGAAGCTCTGGGCCCTCCCGAAATGCTCGCTTATCTGGTCGTCGAGCCCGCTGGCCCCCATCGTCGGCATGCATATCCTCATCGAAGTCACATCCATTCTCGCCGTGTCCGCCATGTGGGCTGTCG
>JALOTO010000087.1 GCA_025457845.1 Thermoplasmata archaeon
CATGAACCCGAAGCACGAGGTCAAGATCCTCCTGGTCGGGAAGTACATGGACCAGCGCGACTCCTACATGAGCCACTACGAGGCATTCACCCACGCAGGGGCCGAGCTCGACACGCGCGTCCATTTCCTGAGGATGGAGGCCGAGGACCTCGAGAAGGGCGAGGGGCGCTCCATGCTAGAGGAGGCGGACGGCATACTCATCCCCGGCGGCTTCGGGACGAGGGGCATCGAGGGCAAGATCATGGCCATCAAGCACGCGAGGGAGAACAGCGTCCCGTTCCTGGGGGTCTGCCTCGGCTTCCAGCTGGCCAACGTCGAGTTCGCGAGGGACGTCCTCGGCATGCACGACGCCAACAGCACCGAGTTCGACCCGCACACCTCACACCCTGTCATCGACCTCCTACCAGAGCAGAAGGGAGTGACCAAGATGGGAGGGACCATGAGGCTCGGGGCGCAGGAGGTCCTGATCGACAAGGGCTCCAAGGCCGAGGCGCTCTACGGCTCTCTCTCCATCATGGAGAGGCACAGGCACAGGTTCGAGGTCAACCCGCACTACATAGACAGGATCCAGGAGAAGGGGCTGAGGTTCACCGGGAGGTCGCCCGACGGGCAGAAGATGGAGATCGCGGAGCTGGACGGGCACCCGTACTTCGTAGGGGCGCAGTTCCACCCGGAGTTCAAGTCGAGGCCGAACAAGCCGTCGCCCCTCCACTTCGGGCTGGTCAGGGCTGCTATCGAGTACTCGAAGAAGAGGAAGTAGCCGCCTCCGATGGGACGGCTTCGGCCGAGGTGTGGTTCTCGGGAGGCCTGGCCTTCGGGAAGGTTATCTTGAAGACCGCCCCCTTGGTGAAGTCGCCCTTGACGCGGTCCTCGACCCATATCCTGCCGCCGTACTTCTCGACCACGGTGCTAACGATGGAGAGGCCGAGGCCGAACCCCTTTATCCCCGTCATCCCCGTCGCGAAGCGCTCGAAGACCGCGCGCTTCCGGTCGTCCGGGATGCCCCTGCCACGGTCGGTTATGGATACGACCCAGTAGTCGCCCTTCGCGGTCCTGTCCTCGGATATGGAGAGATCCACCTTCACCCTCTTCGCCGTGTCGAACTTGACCGCGTTCTGTATCAGGTTCATGAAGAGGTCGCCGATGTAGTCGTTGCCCATCGCGTAGTGTATCCCGGGCGAGACGAGCGAGACTATGACGACATCCCTGTCCGAGTTCAGCTTGGTGACCGCCTCGACGGCCCTGGTGATCGGCTGATGCAGGTCCACGACGGTCAGTCCCTTGTCGGACATCGCACGGACCTTCGAGAGCTTCCTGATGTTGTCTATCAGCCTCGCGTTGTTCCTCACCTGGACCAGCGCCATCTCGGCGTACTTCCGCTGCTTGACGTCGAGCCTGCGGTCCTGGAGGAGCAGCTCGAGGTATCCCATGATCCCCTGGTTGAAGTTGTTGATGTCGTGGGTCATCAGGTCGTTGAGGAGGGCGATCTCGTTCACGGCGTCCACCTGGCGGTCGAAGAGCCGCGTGTTCTCAATTCCTATGGACGCTATCCCTCCGAGGATCTCCAGCGTCTCGAGATGGTCCTTGCCAGGGACCCTCATGTCGTCGGGCTCGTCCACCTGCATGTATCCTATCAGCCGGCCGCTCCTGTCCCTGAGGGCGACGACCAGGATGTCGCGCTCGTGCCATGACGTGGGAGACTGCCTCGGGGCAGCGGCGTTCTCGGGATGTGCCAGGAAGTCGAACGCCTCGATCCCGTACTTCTGCTTCTCGAACGGGACGTAGTAGACGGCCTTGCCTGTCCTGAACTCCTCCTCGAGGTCCATCAGGACGCGGTTCAGCGGCACCGACCTCCCTGGCTCGACCCAGTCCGGGTACCCTGTGAACGCGCGGACGTCGAAGACCGCCTTCGCCTCGTCCAGGAGGGCGAGGTGGCACCTCCTGAAGCCGAACGACGCGACGGCCGACTCGGCGGTGCGCTGCAGCAGCGAGTCGAGGTCGTCCATGAACATGACCGAGCTCGTGAGTTCGAGGATCCTGGACATCTGTGCGACCTTGGTCCTCGTGTCGGCGAGCAGCGACTCCTCCGTCTTGTAGAGCTCGAAGTTCTCTACCGCGACCGCGGCCTGGCTCGAGAAGAGCTGGGCGATCTCGAAGTCGTTAGGCGTGAAGGAACGCCCTCCGTCCCTGTACATGGTCAGGACCCCGATGACCAGTTCCTTGCCCTTGAGAGGGATGGCCATCAGCGCCTCCTTCTCCTGGGGGGTGCCGGAGATCACGACCGCCCTGTGGTCCGAGATGGCCTCGTTGACCATCTCCGCCACGCCGGTCTTCGCGACGTACCCCGTGATGCCCTCGCCGATCGGGAAGTGGTCCTCCATCACCTCGTCGACGTACGACCCCCTGGCAAGCTGGGGGACCATGACGCCTCTGTCGTGGTCGACCCTGTAGATCGTGATGGCGTCGTAGTGGACGACGTCCCTGAGCCTGTCCGCGACGAGCTCGTAGATGCTGCTGGAATCGATCTGCCGCTGCATCGAAAGGGCGGACTCGAGGAGGAGCAGCTGCGTCCTCACCCGCTGGTTCAGGGAGGAGAGGAGGTTGGCGTTCTCGAGCGCGATTGCGACGTGGTCCGCGAGAGAGGAGAGGAGCAGCGCGTCGCTCTTGGAGAACTTCTTCCCGTCGAGCTTGTTGTAGACGTTGACGATCCCCCTTCCCTGCCCCTCGACGGTCAGCGGCGCCGACATCATGGATCGTATCTCGAAGAGGGACATGTCGGCCTTGACGCAGTCAGGGTCGGAGTTGTAGTCGTTGACGACCTCTGTCTTCAGTCGCCTGAGCGCCCTCCCGCTCACTCCCTTGTCACTGGTGAAGCTCTTTCCGGTGAGGAGGGACTTGTTGACGTTGTAGGAGGCGACCCACCTCAGCGATGTGCCGTCGTCGCCCTTGAGGCCCACGAGCGACTTCTCGGCCCTGAGCAGGGACGATGCGTCCCTCGCGACCTGCTCCAGTATGACAAGGGGCTCCAGCCTGAAGGAGATCTGCTTGCTTATCCTGTCGAGGACGGACAGGGCCTGCTCGCGCTCCTTCGCCTCGGTGAATGTCCTCGCGGTGGTGATGGCGGTCGCGAGTATGTCGGAGAGCATCTCCAGGAGGGTGACGTCGCTCCTGGTGAACGCATCGCGCTGCTCGCTCTGGATGTCGAGCACGCCGAGCAGTTCCCCCCTGAACGAGATCGGCACGGCCATCTCGGACTGGGTCCCCGCCATGCTCGCTCCCGTGTACCTAGGGTCCGAGCGCACATCGCCCGTGACGAGGGTCTCGGAGAAGTACGCCGCGTGCCCGATTATGCCCTCCTTGAGCCTGACGGAATGGCCGGCACTGGTGCCGTTGTACCTGGGACCATGGCCGGCCTTGTGGTAGAGCTCGCCGTGCTCCTTGTCCATGACCAGGATTGCGACCTGCGAGTACCCGAACCCCGTCGCAATCGACTTGGTGAACTCGGCCATCAGCTCGTCGGGGTCAAGTATGGAGGTCGCGACCCTCCCGATCTTGTTGATGGTGGTCAGTTGGCTCACGCGCTTGGCCAGCTCGTTGGTGCGAGCCTCCATCTTCTCCTCGAGCTGGGACCTGTATCTGTCGGACTCAGCCTTCTCGACCTTCGACCGCGTGACGTCCCGGAAGGTAGAGACGACCCCGAGCGGCCTACCTTCCTCGTCCTCCAGTGGGGTGGCCTCGATTGCGAGGAAGTGCTTCTCACTGTCCTTCGCGCTGGAGGCGATCTCGCCCTTCCAGCCGCGGGTCATCGCCTCCTGCATGATCCGCTGCATGTCCGAGGGGGAGTACATCGATGAGCCCATTCCCTCGAGCCTCATGCCGGAGATCCTCGTCGGATCGAACCCGGTCACGTCGAGGAAAGCCTTGTTGACATAGACCACCTTCCCCTCCGTGTCGAGCACTGCGACCGCCTCGCCCATGTGCTCCATCGCGGAGGTCAGGCGCCTCACATGCATGTCCTTCTCCCGCTCGAGGCTTATGTCCTGCTGGGCGCAGATGAAGTACGCCCTGCCGGTGGCCTGGTCCTCGAGGCGGTCGACAGTGAGCCGCAGGAGCACCCCATCCTTCGATGTGGCCGTCCTGATGAATGGGAAATCGAAGCCGCCCGTCTTCGCGGCGACCGGGCATCCCCTGCACACGTCGTCGGATGCGAGGGCGGTCTCGTAGCATCTCCGTCCGACCAGGTCCCCGTACATCGCCTTCAATCGGGAGCTGAGGAAGACGATGGTCCTGTCGTCCCTGATCACCGACAGGTCGAGACCAGTGCGGTCAAGGACCGAGAATGTCCTCTCGAAGTCGCTGAGGCTGGTGACAGGGCCGGACCCCTCGGGAGGATTCTGGGTCGGCGTCGTTCTCACCCTTGACGTGCTAAGGGGTTCATCGCGTGATTACAGGGCGTGGGGCATAAATGTTTCGCAACGAATCCTCCGGCGGGAGAAGAAGCCAGTCCGGTCGGCCACCCAGACCGTCGCGCGGGCCACCCCAATAGGTTTAACTATGCATTCCCCCATGGAGCCAGCATGGCCCCTGAGGAGTCGAACGATTACGAGGCCTTGCTCGAAAGGGCGAAGAAGAAGCTTCCGCAGACGCTTGAGTCCCACGACAGGTTCCAGGTCCCCGACCCCGACGTGATGGTCGAGGGCAAGACCACCGTGATAAGGAACTTCGGCGAGATAGCGGGCGTCCTCAGGCGCGATCCCGACCACATCCTAGGGTTCCTGCTGAGGGAACTCGGTACCGCCGGGACCCTCGAAGGCCAGAGGGTCGTGTTCAAGGGCAAGGTCACCACTTCGCAGATCGCTGACAGGCTCAAGGGATACGTCGACGAATACGTCCTCTGCTCCGAGTGCAGCAGGCCCGATACCAAGATCGTGAAGGACGGGAGGGTGCTCATCCTCACCTGCGAGACATGCGGCGCGCACAGGCCGGTCCATGTGAGGAAGCAGGTCAAGGTCGAGGAGGCCAAGGCCATAGTCGCCGGAGAGACATACGACATGATGATCGAGGATGTCGGCAAGCGCGGCGACGGCATCGCAAGGCGCGGAGGGTTCATCGTCTACATCCCGGGGACCGCGAAGGGCTCCCAGGTCAAGGTCAAGATCGAGAAGGTCTCGGGCACCGTCGCGTTCGGCGTCCTGGTCCGCAACTGATCAAGGCACCATCACTTTGCCGCGCATGGAGGAGCGGACGTGGCCACCGACCTCCACCTTGCGGATCGTGGACCCGTGCCTCTCCACCCGGACGAGGATCTTCGACGGGCGGCCGAGGATGTGACCCTGCTCGACGACTATGTCGCCCGACTTGCCCTTGGGGAGGAGTTCGTTCTCGACCAGGTACGCCGCAAGGGCCCCTGCGGGCATGCCCGATGCGACGTCCTCCTGGACCCACGGATGCGGGACGATGCACCTCACGTGGACGGTCGACGACGGGTCGATGACGGACCATGTGTACGCCACGACGGCCATGACGTCGAGCTCGGCCGCGAGCTCGACCAGCTCCTTGTCCCTCACGGCCAGCTTCGCCATCGCGTCCATGGACCTTATCGGGACCAGGAGGCAGGGCATCCCGGTCGACGACTTGCTCAGCGGGAATCCCTCGTGGAATATCGCGTCCGCACCGATCCCCAGGGCGCTCGCGGTCTCCTTCAGCTCGTCCACCTTGGCGAACAGCGGCTTCTTCTGGCTCATCCAGACCCTGCGGGAGCCGTCGTCCGAGACGTCTATCGAGAAGGGCAGGATGCCTATGGGGGTCTCGAGCCTCTGCTTCCCTCCGAACGCCCCTCCGAAGTGGCCCTTCTCGGCGAGCGCCCAGAGGGCGCCGACCGCCGCATGCCCTGAGATCGGGTCCTCGGACTGCGTGTTGAAGAACCTCATCCTGGCGTCTGCCCGCTTCGACCTCATCACGAACGCGGTCGACGGGGGGCCGAGCTCGAAGGCCAGCCTCTGCATTATGGCCTCCTCCAGGTCGTCGGCGTCGTAGACGACCCAGGTAGGGTTCCCGGAAAGCAGGTCCTCGGTGAACACGTCGAGACGCGAGACTTCCAGTTCGGCCATGACACTGTCACCGTCAGCTAGCTATATGGAGCTTTCAGCCCGGTTACCGGGCTGCGCAAAGTATTTCTAAAGACATCAGGGTTAGCGGCAGACATGGACGCCGCCGTACGGTCTGTCATCGTGATGGCGGCCATGATGGTCGTCGCCCAGATCGGCGCGCTCCTCATGGTCGGATCAGTGCTCGACGAGGAGTACCAGGCCTTCGAGGACCCCAACGACCCGCTCATCCCAGTCTACTACGCGATCGCGATGGTCCTGTTTACATTCGCCATATTATATATAATAAAGAAGAAACGAGAGGACGTAGT
>JALOTO010000088.1 GCA_025457845.1 Thermoplasmata archaeon
CACCCGGACTTCTGGGACATCTGGAGGAGGGCGATCCTGAAGTACGCCCCGAAGCCGGATGCGATTTTCTCGTCCGAGGACTACGGGTACAAGCTCGCGGAGGCCCTCGGGTGCGTGCACGTCTGCGTCGACCCGCGCAGGGAGAGGTACCACATCTCAGGGGAGAAGGTCCGGACGGACCCGTACAAGTGGTGGGATTTCATCCCACCGCCAGTGAAGGCATACTACGTGAAGAGGATCTGCATCGTCGGGCCGGAATCTACGGGCAAGACGACACTGGCAGCCTCACTTGCCAAGCAGCTAGAAACCGTATGGGTGCCGGAGTACGCGGTCGAGTACCTGAAGAACGGGAACAGCGACCTGAAGTCGCTCGATGACATCGAGAGAATCGCGAGAGGGCAGATTAAATCGGAGGACACAGCTGCCCGGCTCGCGAACAGAGTCCTGATATGCGACACCGACGTGATGACCACGGCTATCTGGAGCAAGCATTACTTCGGCAGCTGTCCTGAGTGGATTGTTGAGGAGTCGTTTTCACGGAAGTACGATCTCTATCTCCTGACAGACATAGACGTCCCTTGGACTGAGAGCCTCTGGAGGGACTGTCCCGACCGACGTCAGGAGTTCCTTGAGATATTCAAGATGGAGTTGACAGTCAGAGGACGGCACTACGTCGTCATTTCCGGCAGGAACCAGGAGGAGAGGCTGTCGAGCGCATGGGAAGGAATCGAAGGCGTGGTCAACGGCTGCATTGCGGACCGTGCGATCCAGAATGAGGAGGAGTGAGTGGCATGGACGGAGAAGTGGCGTTCGCAATACTGCTTGTCTCGCATGGTAACCTGCACCTATCAGGCAGGTCAAGTCCAATTGCTCTGAGTATTCCAGGTGACCTACCGACGCTCAAGTACGTTGATGGAGTGAACTTCGTGCGGGTCAAACGCTCGTTCTCGATGAAGAGAAGTGGGTCCGTAGCGAAAACAATCGAAGGGTGGTTTGATCATCTTCGGGCTGAAGGTGCTAGACGGCTGCGGCTGATGTTCGGTGAGGAAGTTGGGGCAGAACAGAGACACACTATTGAGGGTCTAGGCTCTAGATTCTTAGGAATCCAAGTAGACTACGAGTCCCGTGGTGAGTTCTGGGTCCCTGATTGGAGCGCGCAAGGCCACTTCTGGCAACAGCGCATATGGCGAGTAACGGTGAACGGGGCGGAGGTGACCTGTCCCATGCCACCATCGCGGGTGGACCTGGAGGCGGCGAAGATAGACCTCAGAGATGCGCTCAAGGCTGCAATCGATGTGGCGGGCAAGATGGAAGTGGATGATTTCGCGACCCGTTTCCACAAGGGACTAGCAGCCCTAGATTCAGATATGCCAGTCCCGCCGTACTACCCGGAGATAATCCAACCGTTCGGCTACGGACTACCTGCTAGACAGTTGATTGCCGGGGCCAGTTATGGTTGGGTGTTCGGAGGAATGGGGTCCTGGAACGACATCGGATCCAACGACGCTGCTGTTGAACGTGAGTACGAAGAGGTGACCGAGAAACTGCGGCATTCGGTAAAGAGAGGATTGACGGAAGGGGTGAATTCGTTCCGGCTCTGATTCATAGGTCTTGGCCATCTCTGGGACGACACTCTACTCCGTAACGCACATCATGTTGTCAGATGATGAGCCTTCAGGCAACCACGATAGCACGGCGACAGATGCTGTCTGTGAAGACGGAATCCGATGGCAAAACATCAGCGGGCCTGACAAGGAGCGCGCGGCTACCGATTCTGAATATGCCAGTGTTCATAGAATGGAACTTGATGATTCTGGGTAGGTTCCTGTTTGAATATAAATCCATATGACAGCATTAAAATGTGCGAGGGCCCGGATTTGAACCGGGGAACCCCTGCGAGAACAGATCTTGAGTCTGTCGCCTTTGACCGGGCTTGGCTACCCTCGCATGCACTCTTCGATAACATCCGGCGAATAATAAACATTCGGGATGGCGCTTCCACGCGCCGGGCCCGTCTTCGGGCCTGCGGCGCCCAACTCAGGACTGAGCAGCTTGCCCTTCCGCGTGGTCCTGCCCCCGAGAGCCGTGCTAGCGCGCAGACATAACACCGTTTCATACGTGTACTAGTAACGTACGGTGAAACCGAAAAGCATTAAAACGGGGAGCGGATATTAGCAACCGTCAGACCGGGAGGAAAGGCCTGACGACTCCATCATGGAGAGGCATCACCAACACACCTCGCCATTTCCTCCAGAATTTCGAACCACCCACAACTTTTACACAAAAGAGGTGTTCGTCATGCCTCTCCACCCTACCCTTCAACAGGGCGGTGCGGGGAACCCGCCCGGTAGGGTGGAGAGGACATGGCAGAGTAGAACGGAGTGCTGGACGGCTCACGTCAGCACTGTGCAGCCGCTGCCCGTGACGAGGACCGAATGCTCCGACTGTGCCACCACCGCCGACTTCGTCTCGATGAGCACGGGATAGTTCATGATCATGCCGAGCCGGGTCATCCTGTTCATTATGGTGGGGGCGTCGGGCCTCGTCCCGTCGCACCATCTGGACGCGAACGGGAGGGTGCCGTACTCCTTCACTATCGACGAGAACATGGAGGCCACCTCCGGGGGCGCCCTCCTCTCCCTCACCACCCTGTAGATGTTCCCCCTCTCGCTCCCGTGCACCTTCCCGGAGCCGGTCGTCGAGAAGGGCTCTATCGCGAGGACCATCCCCTCCTTCACCGTGTCCCTGTCCCTGGTCGGGATGCTCGGGATGCTCATCCCCGCGTGGAGGTTGTACCGTTCCATGCTGTGGCCGGTGAGGTTCTCTATCGGCTTGTACCCCGCGGAGACGATCGCCCTCTGGGCGGCCTCCCCCATGGCGGCGACGGTCGTCCCCGGCGCCACCATCTCTATGACCATGTCGAGGGCGTCCGAGGCGCACTTGATCAGGGACGAGTGGTTCTTGGTCCCTATCTCGACCGTGGCCGACGTGTCCGCGGGATAGCCGTCGACGTGCGCGCCGACGTCGATCTTGACCACGTCGCCCAGTCGGAGGATGACGTCATCGGCCGTCGACGGGGTGTAGTGGGCGGCGACGTTGTTGATCCCTATGTTGACGGGGAACGCTGGCCTCGCCCCCCTCGAACGGATGAGGGCCTCTATGGAATCCGCGAGCTCCAGGGCGCTCTTGCCCGCCTTGGCGTGCTCCACGCCGTACTCGCGTGCCTCCCTCGCAATCTTCCCGGCCTGGACGTAGAGAGCGAGCACTTCCTCGCTAACGGGCGGCGTTCTCGATCTCCTCCTCAGAGACCACTCCCTTGCGGATGAGCTCGACCACGCCGTCGGAGACGTCCACTATAGTCGACCCTCCGGAGTGCTTGGTCTTGCCGCAGTCGACGAGTATGTGCACGTGCGCCTTGAGGTCCTTCTGCGGCATCACGGCGTCGACCGGGTCCTTGTGGGAGTGCAGGTTGGCGCTCGTCGCTGTGACAGGCCCGAACCTGTCGATGATCCTGAGTGCGAGCGGATGGTCCGGGATGCGTATCCCCACCGAGTTGGTCCCCGCTGTGAGTATGTCAGGTATGTTGGGCTTCTTGGTGAGCATCACTGTCAGCGGCCCGGGCATGAACTTGCGTATGAGCTTCCTCGCGGGGTCGTTCAGCACCGCGACGCTCTCCATCATCTTCTCGTTGCTCACGGCGATGGACAACGGCATGTCGAACGGTCGGTTCTTGGCCACATAGACCTTCTTGACCGAGTTCTCCTTGAACGGGTCGCCCCCGAGACCGTAGAGAGTGTCCGTGGGGAAGACGACCAGCTCGCCCGCCTTGAGCGCGGCGACTATCTCGTCCAGGTCCTTCTCAGGCAGCTCACACTTCTTGCAGCCCTTGTCCTTTCCAGGGCACTTGATCACTTTCATCAGTATGCCTCTGCTATGTACTCCCTGGCCATGCGCAGGTGCTGCCGCGCGTCGCCCTCGGCGTACGAGCCGTGTCCGGGGTACATGTTCCTTAGGTCCCACTGCTCCAGTTCCTTCAGGGACGATCTCAGCTCGGCCAGGTCCCCGCCTGGCAGGTCCCACCTGCCGACGCCCCCGTCGCAGAACACCGTGTCCCCGACTATGGCGCTCTTGGACGCCCTGTCGAGGAGGCAGATGCTCCCTGGGGAGTGGCCCGGCGTGTGGACGACCTCGAGCTCGGACGAGCCCGTCTTGAGCCTCTGCCCGCCCTTGAGGGGCTCGAGGTCCATGCTGCCGGTCCTCTTCCCGAACATGTCGGAGACGGTGAGCGAACGGTCGCCCGCCCTGAGGGGAGCCTGCTCCGCCTCGTGCAGGAATACCTTCGCCCCGGTGGCCTTCTGGAAGGCAGCCGCGCCGCCCATGTGGTCGTAGTGGCAGTGGGTCAGCACTATCCTTCCGACGCTCCTGAGGGGGACGATCCTTGAGACCTCCTCCAGCACGGCGTCGGCGTACATTCCCGTGCCCGTGTCCACGACCAGCGGGTCCTCGTCCTCGACGAGGTAGACGTTGCTGTCGTAGGCCACCCCAGCGATGTAGTGGACCTTCATCGCAGAGTCGGGATGGCAGGGGCCTTATAAAACCTTGGCCTCTTTACGCCATTAACGCCGAGCTACAACAAGAACGTCCAGGCGGGCGTCATCCCTTGGAGAGGACCACTAGCTTCTGTCGCTCCTCGAGGTTGACCTGGGCGACCGTCTTCGTGAGCGAGAGCTCCTCCGCCTTGGCGAGGCCCTCCAGCGCCTGGAGGACGGCCTCCTTGTGGGGCTTCCTGATGTCCACCCCTGCCTCCTCGAACTGGTGCTGGACTATGAGCATGGCCTTCTCGAGGTCGCCGTACTGCGCGCAGAAGTCCTCGATTATGAAGTCGACCACCTCGGTCAGCTTCTTCGGGGCGTCGTCCTTCGCCCTCGCCGGCGAGGCGGAGACCTCGGCGACCATCAGCTCGCCGAGGGACGCGAACAGCTCCTCGACGCTGTCCCCCGTCTTCGCGCTGGTCATGAACACCGGGTGGTTGTGCTTCTGCCCGAGGGACTCGAGGACGGTCGCGGCCATGGAGTCCTTCTTGGCGATGTCGATCTTGTTCCCGACGAGGACTATGGGCGTCCTGCCGAGGACCGACTCGACCTCCTTGAGCCAGAAGTCCTGGACGCTCTGGACCGTCTCCATGCGGGAGAGGTCCGCGACGAGGATGACCCCCTGGGCCCCGCTCATGCTGGCGGTGCGTATCTTGGAGTACTCCTTCTGGCCCAGGACGTCCCATATCATCATCCTGAGGTTGATGATGAGGTTGGGCTTGATGACCTGGATGTCCTTCCTGGAGACCTTCGTCCCGATGGTGGCGATGTACTTGTCGTCGAACTTGTTGACGACGTAGCGGGCTATGAGGGATGTCTTCCCGACGCCCCCGTCCCCGAGCAGGACGACCTTCTTGAGCAGCTCCTTGAGCTCCATCCAGTGGCGCGATAGGAAGTGGATGGATTAAAACCCTCTCATTCCCCCGGGGGACGGGTGCCAGGCTACTTCCTGCGGTACTTGCCGCCCAGTAGCCTCTTCATCAGGTTGTCGACCTCGGAGAGCTCGCTCTTGTCACCGCTCCACTTGGCGAGGGTGGAGCCGTACTTGCTCTCTATGTCCTCCGTGACGAGCTTGAGCTGGTTCCTGAGCTTCTCCGGCTTCTTGGTCGAGATGATGGCCGCGACGACGACGTGCTTCGAGTGCGAGATGACTATGTCGTAGTTCTCGAACCTGATCTCCCTCAGCCTGCCGCTGGACTCGTCCATGCTCTCCTTGATGAACGTCTGGACGGCCGTGAGCATCCCCGCGAGGATGTCCTCGTCCGCGTCCGGCTTGAGCCTCCTGGTGTAGTGCTTCAGGAGCAGTCCGTCCGGGGTCATCAGGAAGATCTCGTCAATGATGGTCGGGGAGGACCTCCAGATCATGAGGAAGCCGAAGACGTTGATCACTGCTAGGACTCCGGCCAGCGCCACGAAGAAGAACCTCGTGCTGTCGTCCTCGAAGGGCACGAAGAAGGTGACGACGGCCATGACCACGAATATGGAGACCGACATCACCGCTAGAGTTTCAATCTTGATGTCCTGCTCCATCGGCTTGGATGATTGCAGGGGCACGTGATAATGGTTTCTGTGTCAATGCACAACCGCGGGAACAGATTGTTGGTTCCCTTGTCCGTGGAAAACGGCTAAATATCGCGCCCCCCGCTTAACCGCTGAGAGGGGCCGAGATGAAGCTGTTGGAGTACAAGGCCAAGGAGCTGATGAAGAGGCACGGGATCCCCGTGCCGGAAGGCTTCGTGGTGTCGTCCGCGGACCACATCAGGGCGATACCGGGGCCGGTCATGGTCAAGGCGCAGCGTCGAGGAGGCCAGGAACGTCGCCTCGAAGATCCTCGGGATGGACATAAGGGGCTTCACCACGAGGGAGGTCCTGGTGGAGAAGAGGCTGGACATCGCCAAGGAGATGTACCTCGGCATCACCATCGACAGGAGCCGCAGGTGCCTGCTCATAATGGCGTCCCCGGAGGGCGGCGTCGAGATCGAGGCCGTCCCCGACAAGAAGATCCTGTTCGTGCCGGTCGACCCGTTCATCGGCTACCAGCCGTTCATGGGACGGCGCATCGCGGCGTTCATGGGCCTCGCGAAGGAGCAGGAGGCCCAGGTCGTCACCGTCTGCCAGAAGCTCATGGACCTCCTCGTGCACAACGACGCCGAGCTCGCGGAGATAAACCCGCTCGTCGTCACGAGGGACGGGAAGGTCGTCGCCGGCGACGCGAAGGTCACCATCGACTCCGACTCGCTCTTCAGGCACAAGGAGTTCGCCGGGTTCCCCGAGGACATGACGGAGCTAGAGGAGAAGGCGAAGCGCCTGGACATAGCGTTCGTGCAGCTGGACGGGAACATCGGGGTCATAGCCAACGGCGCGGGCCTCACGATGGCCACCCTGGACAGCATAAACATGTACGGCGGGAAGGCGGGCGTCTTCCTCGACCTCGGCGGCACGGACGACCCGAAGAAGGTCAGGGACGCGGTCCTCCTGATGGAGGAGGCGAAGCCCAAGGTAATCCTGCTCAACATATTCGGAGGCATAACCAAGTGCGACACCGTGGCCGAGGGGGTCCTCGAGGCCATGAGGGAGAGGAGCATCAAGGTGCCCATAGTCGCGAGGATCAAGGGAGT
>JALOTO010000089.1 GCA_025457845.1 Thermoplasmata archaeon
AGGTTGACGATGTCGCCGCCCTGGACCTGCCATACGCCGGACTCCGAGGTCCTGTACTCGATCTCCCCGAGCACGAGGGGGCCGAGTATGGCCATTGCGGCCACGACCACCGCTGAGATGATTGCCACTGGACCGACGATGTACCATGGTATCAGGGGGTCCTCCGCCCGGACCGCTTCCGACCTCGATGCGCCATCAGCCATCCTACGACCCGACCCTGTCACCCGTGAGGGCGCTTCTTCATCTCCACGCGTACCGGTATCCACCCGGAGTTACTACAACCTTTCGAGCGCGGTCAATCTAGGCAGGTTGGATAGGAGCGGAACGAGCACAGATTACTTGCACTTGCAGGCGCATACGCTGCGGTGGTCTGCGCGGGGAGGGATTGACATGACAGCGAGGAACGGCAGAGCATCCAAGCGGAAGAGAAGCAGGACCCCGTTCGAGAACGTCCGAGATCAGATCGGACCTTGCGGGCTATGGTGCGGGAGCTGCGCGTACGGCAACGGGACCATCACCGGGACTGCCTCGGCTCTCGGCAAACTGATCAAGGATTACGGGATAGAGGAGTGGGGGCCATCGGGGATCGACTACGCCGGACTGCATGCAGGACTCGCCTCCGTGGGTGCGATACCACCATGCCCTGGGTGTCTCAGAGGAGGAGGAAGGGCCGACTGCGAGATGCGCGCCTGCTCCGGGAAGCGGGGGCTCAAGGAGTGCGCCGAATGCGATGATGTCGGGATGTGCGCGAACACCAAGATCCTGATGCACATGAGGACAGGGGCGGCCAAGGTCGGCATGTCCGTGAAGGAGGAACCTGGCGGCCGCAAGGACTTCCTGATCAGGGCCGAGAGGGACCTGAGGCGAGGATTGCACTCCAGCGTGTTGTTCCCCGAATGACCCCAGGCGCACCCTTGTCCCACGCTTTTCCCGGGACGGCCCCGGGGAGTCCGCGGGAAGTATAATGGGACGACACATCGATTGCTGGTCGGTGGTTCGATGACGAACAGGTACAACATATCGCAGCTGATCATGGAGTCGAAGGCCCCGCTCATGAACGACGGGTTCAGGAGGAGGACCTCAGGCGAGAAGTACTGGCTGCTCGTGCCTTTCGCCATCCCGTTCTTCTCACTGATGATCTACTCCTTCGTGGCCTGGCTAGCGTTCCTCGGCTTCTCGGACGCAGCCGGCAGACTGAGGGCGAGGATCACAAGGAAGAATGGATGATTGAGCGTCAGGCCGTCCGCCTCGATTGACGTCGAAGTCAACGCGGACAGACGATTGATATAGCGGCTGCAGCGGTTCTCGGAGGGGAATGGTCTTGGACCGCGGGGGCAGGCTGGCTTTCTACGCCGTGATGGCAGGACTGATCGTCTGGTCCATGTGTGTCTTCGTGTACTGCGCTACGATAGCATTCGCGGTCCTGGCCCTCACCGCAGTCGTCGCCTTCCGCCTGTTCAGGAGCGAGCCCAGAGGGGACATGGAGGGGAGCATGACCGAGGGGACCGCCGTGATGGAGCGGGAACCCATCACGAAGCGTATGGCTGCGGTGGCAATCGCGTTGTTCCTGGTCACCGCAGTGGGACTGGTGGCCGCGACCGATGTCTATATCCAGATGTCTAGCCACTATGTGCACGACTACCGCGTGACCATCGAACCCGGTACGGAGGAACCGTTCTTGATGATGTGTCCCATTCCCTGCGACCTGAAGGGCGTCCCCTATGAGGGTCTGCTCGACGACCTAGTGGTCCTCAACGGCTCCGCAGACCTGGAGATAATCGACACGGAGCACGGCCCTGCGCTCAAGGTGGATGGGGTCGGCGAGGTGGAACTCGAATGGACCGCGGTCTGGTCGGGCGATGAGGGGCGCTTCCCGAACCTGACCATGACACGGGAGCTCGATGACGATGTTGATGTGGATGCCTGGAACTACACCGCCAACGAGGAATCGTGGGTCTACTCGGACTCGCCCGGGACAGTCGTCGAACTCAGCTTCTCGTCGGAGTATCACAGGAAGATCACGTTGACCCTAGGGGACTCCGGAGAGGATGTGTTCCACTTCTCTGGCATCCTGGACTTGACTGGATGGGCAACTGTTGGAACTGAACACGCGCAGGCAATGTCCTAGACGCACAAGGTCGTGCTGCACACCGGGGCCGACGCGTCCCTGTCCGCGTGGGGCGAGCACACGGAGTGGAATGGGACGGAGAGAACACTGTGATGACATTCCCCTCGGCGTGGAACCCTACGATAACTGTATAGACAAGCGACGGCCTCTCGCCCGTCGGGACACATGAGCGGCCCACGGATAGAGCGCAGCATCAGCCATCGGAGGGAGCGGGCACCGCTCAGGCGGGCACCGCTCTCTGTGGGAGGTGCCCTCGCTTGAACAGGCTTCTCTGGTGGATCCTAGCCGGCACCAAGGGCGGCCCGAACCGTGCCCGCATCATTGAGCTGCTGCACGAGAGACCGCTCAACGCGAATCAGATAGCCGAGAAGCTGGGGATGGACTACAAGACCGTCAGGCATCACTTGTCCGTCTTGGCCGAGAACGACATAATTGTCACCACCGCCGACGGCAAGTACGGCGCCATGTACTTCCTGTCCTCCCAAATCGAGCACAACTACGCCGAGTTCGAGCAGATTAGGGAGCAAATTGGGAAAAAGTAGGAGAAGGAGGGAACATCATGTCTTGGAGCATGTCACGCAAAGGCACTTACGGGATCATATTGGCGCTCGCGATCATGGCTGCAGTCCTCGGCGTGGCCTTCTCGAACCTCGCCTCTCCCCCCGACAGGATGCTCCCCGAGCCGCCAGACTTCGAGCAGGTGGACGAGATGAGGGATGACGCCGAGGTCTACGTCACGGTGAAAACGGTCCTCTCATCCATGAACATCGTCCTGGCCGCCGCTCTTATCATGATCTATGCTGGCGTGTACAGGACCCTCAGGAGCGACTTCGCGATGGGACTCGTGATAATGAACGTCGCGATGCTCTCCTATGCGGTCACCTCGAACCCCATCGTGCAATGGTTCCTCGGATACAAGGCGATCATAGGTGTCGGGCCGTTCGGTTGGATAGCCGACTTCTTCGCCACCGTCGCTCTCGGGACCCTTCTCTGGCTCAGCCTGGAGTAGACGACTGGCCATCAGATTTGGGTGTGATTCGGGAGGAATCCTGGGAAAAGGAGAACTACACTCCTGAACCTCCTCTCTCCTCATGAAACCGGCAACCGTTACACCTTTCCGGGCGAACGGAAAGACGGACACGACCACAGGGGCGACCCACAATGCGTCCACGATGAACTAGGTGGATGCCATGTCGATGGTCACCAGGAGTGTCAGGAACCTGTTCAGGAACAAGTCGAGGACCGCGGTCGTGACCCTCATAGTGGGATTCGCGCTCGCGATCTTCCTCTCGGCCTCGATGATAAGCTCGAACATATCAACGAGCGTCGTCGAGCTCTCCGAGAGCATGGAGACGACGATAGTCGTCCAGCCCGCAGGGACGAGCTCGTTCAGCATGTTCGGCGGATCGACCACGCTCATGAACGAGTCAGTGCTCGACTCCGTGTGGTCCGTCACCCATGTGGAATCCGCGAATCCGATCCTGACCCAGATGGAGACTGACGACAGCACGACGGACTTCAGGATGGGGACGACGGTTCAGGGCATGGACCCTGGAGAGGGGATCTTCCTCACCATGGGCAGCGGGACCATCGAGGTCACCGATGGGAGGTCGCTCGACTCGGGCGACGAGCTGTCGTACGTCGCGGAGGTGGGCAGCGAATATGCGAACCGGACCGGCGTCGGAGTCGGGGACACCATCACTCTCAACGAGAGCGACCTTACAGTGGTCGGGATATTCACTTCGGGCACGATGTTCGGCGGGAGCACGGTGATCATCCCGTACGAGATAGCGAAGGCGGTCTACGACCTGGACGGGATGCAGACGGTCTATGTCACCGCGGACGCGGTCGGGAACATGGACGAGGTCATCGATGACATCCAGGCAGTCCTCGGGGACGACTACGACGTCGCCGCCCTCTCCGCGATAACTAGCGAGGGGGCCGATACGATGCAGGCGAGCATGGACTCCATGGTCGCCAGCAGCGAGTTCGGGGCCATGGCATCCCTCCTCGCGGCAGGCGCGGTCATGACATTCGTCATGGTCCTGGTGACGAGGGAGCGTACGCGGGAGATTGGAATTCTGAAGGCGCTCGGGTTCAAGAACTCGAAGATAGCGTCACAACTCCTGACGGAATCTATCTCACTCTCGATGATAGGGTTCGGCGTCGGCCTCGTGATCACCCTCGTCGGCGCCCCGTATCTCATAAGCATGTTCGGCGGGACGACGGCGACGATGGACTTCCCGAGCCCCGGGGACCTGCCGGACGCGTCGACATCCACCGACGGGTTCGCGCCATCCGCCAGGACCAGCGGGACCGCGATAGACCTGGAACTCAGCTGGGACCTGATCGCATACGGCCTGCTGCTGGCCGTCGGGCTCGGGGTCCTCGGTGCCCTGTATCCAATCCTCACATCCCTCAGGCTCAGGCCTGCGGAGGCTCTGAGACAATGACAGCGAACGAGATTAAGGGGAAAGGGGCTCCCAGCAAGGGGCCAGCGATCCTCCTCGACAACGTGAAGAAGAGCTTCGACGTGAAAGGCAGGAAGCAACCCGTGCGCGCGCTCAGGGGCGTGACGCTCTCGGTGAACAAGGGCTCGATGATAGCGGTCAAGGGTGACAGCGGGAGCGGGAAGACGACCCTGCTGCAGATGATCGGCGCCCTCGACCTGCCCACCTCCGGCACGGTCCTCGTGGACGGGGGGGACCTCTCGAAGCAGCCGGAGAAGGAGCTCACCAGCTACCGCGCCCAGACCGTCGGGTTCATCTTCCAGCACTTCCACCTGATACCGAACCTCACCGCTCTGGAGAACGTCGAACTCGCCATGGAGGCCCTCGACGTTCCCAAGGTCGAGAGGACCAGGAGGGCCGAGGAGCTCCTCCACAGGGTGGGGATGAGCGAGAGGATGGATCACAAGCCCTCCAAGCTGAGCGGAGGCGAGCAACAGAGGGTTGCCATCGCGCGGGCGCTGGCGAACGATCCGGCCATCATCCTGGCGGACGAACCCACGGGCAACCTCGACACGAAGAGCGGCAAGGCGGTGATCGACCTCCTCGACAAGTTGAGGCGCGAGCAGGGCAAGACCGTGGTCATCGTCACGCACTCTGACAGGGCGTCCAGGGCGTGCGATCGCACCGTGACGATCAACGACGGCATCATCGCATCCGAGATCCGAAGGGACACGAGCGACGAGGACCGTGAGACGAAGAACATCATGCGCCAGACCTTCACCGTCTCTGGGAAGGTGGTCTCGAAGCTCTTCGCAGCTGACTTCTGCGACTTCGAGTCCATAGCAGAGGCTGACGACGACGACCTCGGGCGCGTGCTCGGCGACAAGGGCCTCGCGAGGAAGCTCATCGCGAAGGCGCAGAAGGTCCTCGATGAGGCCGAGGCCGCAGAGAAGGCCGACGATGACGATGGCGGAACGGAGGATGAGGCCGAATAGACCCGACCACTACCATGGGCATCAACCACTACCACCCCCTCGCCCGAAACAACCTCCGTTCTTCCTTCAGACACCTCGGGGATCACCACCGGCATGCCCGCCCCTGGGGTGTCTGTCTTTTTCCCCATACTCGCGCGCACGAATCCAAACCTCCATATACGCACCCGACGAATCACTGGCATGGATGGAAACATGACGAACTGTCCTTCTTGTGGAACGCAGATGATCGATGGTGCAGCCTTCTGCGCAAACTGCGGCGCGCGCGCCGGTGCTGCCGTCGCGCCGCCGCCCGTGGGCTCGGCGCACAACCCGATCTGGTACCAGAACTTCTACCGCATCAGGAAGAAGGTCGTCGCGATCTCGAACCAGTACTCGATCGAGGACGCCAGGGGCACGCGCCTGGGCTACTCGAGGCAGAAGATCCTCGCGATCAGGGAGAACATCAAGGTGTTCACCGACGACAGCATGACGGCCGAGCTCTTCAGGGTGCAGCAGGAGCAGGTCATGGACATGTGGGGTACCTTCGCCATAGTGGACTCCGCCACGGGCGCGTGCGTGGGCAAGCTGCGCAGGCAGGCCCTCAAGTCTGGCATCTTCAAGGACGAGTACCTCCTCCTCGACGCCTACGGGAACCCCGTCGGCAGGGTCGCCGAGCGTTCCGGAAGGGGCCTGGCGAGGAAGTACGTGCCGTTCGGCAACCTCGTGCCCGAGCAGCTGGTCGTGGAGTTCAACGGGCAGGAGGTGGCCGAGATCAAGCAGCAGTTCAAGGTCATCGGGGACATCTGGGAGGTCGACTGCTCCCGCATCCC
>JALOTO010000090.1 GCA_025457845.1 Thermoplasmata archaeon
CATCAGGGTCGCGAGGGCGACCGTCGGGAGGCTCGTGAGCACGCCCCTGCCTTCGGACAAGTTCCTCGGCGACCTCGAGCACCTGAGGACGCGCCTCGGCTACGTGAGGGACATCCTCACCGACCCGGAGATCACATCCGTCAGGCTGGTCGTCAACCCCGAGAAGATGGTCATAACGGAGACGCAGCGGGCCTACACCTACCTCTGCCTCTACGGCTACACGGTCGAGAGCCTCGTGGTCAACCGGATACTCCCGGACGAGGTCCTGGCGGCCTACGGGAGCGGCAAGGGGGCTGAGCAGGAGGCGCACCTGGCCACCATCGAGGAGATGTTCTCGCCCCTTCGGACCTTCAGGGCGGGGCTGATGCCGCGCGAGGTGCTCGGCAGGAGCGCCCTCGAGAGGCTCGCGGACGAGCTATTCGGGGACCTGGACCCCACGGCGGCGTTCTCCACGGAGAGCCCGATGAAGGTCTACGGGGACGGGAAGGACACCGTCCTGGCGCTCAGGATGCCGTTCCCCATGGACCAGAAACTAGAGCTATATACGCGCAAGGACGTGCTCACAGTGCAGCTAGGCGCCTTCAAGAGGTCCGTCGTGATGCCCTATGCGCTCTCGAAGATGAGGTTGCTGGGCGCGGACCACGACGACGGCTGGCTGAAGATACGGTTCGAGGGTGAGGGAGATGGCAAGGGAAAGGGTCGAAAGAGGAGTGGACGCCGCAAAGCGCCTGGAAAGGCATCTCGAGGAGATAGCGACTAAGGCCACGACTAAGGAGACCATGACCCATTTCGTGAACGCGGGCATGGAGGTCGTGCAGGCGGCGAACGTCGCGGCCAAGCAGCTCGACGTCCCGCCGGAGACCAAGATGAGGATACACCGGGCGGAGAGGGAGGTCCTCCTCGCGGCGAGGAGCTTCATAGACGCGATCCTCACAGAGGTCGAGAAGGAGATACCTCAGAAGAGCGAGCTCAAGAGGATCGAGGTCAAGCGGAAAGCGAAATGACGGGCTGAGCATATCGCTGGCTGAGCGCACACCTTTTTTAACCGGGCGGGCTTATCCCGGACCGAAGAGAGACTTCGGGGGTCAATCAGGATGCCGAAGATGTTGGTACCGTACCCGGACAAGTGCACGGGATGCAGGTTCTGCGAGATGGCCTGTACGATATTCCACGACGGCGTGGTCAACCACTCCGACGCGAGGCTGCAGGTCCACAAGAGGGACGTGCGCATCGATTTCCCGTCGGTGTGCACGCACTGCGTGGCGTGCGGCGACGAATGCTGCGTGAACGCCTGCCCTGTCGGCGCGATCAAGAACGAGGACGGGATCGTCAGGGTCGAGGAGAGCGAGTGCACCGCGTGCGGCACCTGTGTCGAAGTGTGCCCGTTCGGGGTCATGCGCATGGAGGACACCGCCTTCAAGTGCGACCTCTGCGGCGGCGACCCGACCTGCGTCAAGTTCTGCCCCATGGGGGCCATCAAGTACGAGGAGCCCAAGCCCGAGCAGTACGAGCAGGTCAAGAAGCTTCTGGCGAAGGAGGGCGAGTGACATGAAGGGATACGCTGGCAAGATACTCAAGGTCGACCTGACGACCGGTAAGAGCCACGCACGCCAGGTGGACGAGAAGCACGCGAGGAAGTACCTCGGAGGCCAGGGATTCGCTGTCGAGATCGTCTATCACGCGTCCCCGGCGGACGCCGACGCCTTCGACCCGAGGAACGCCCTCGCCATGGCGGGCGGGCTGTTCGCGGGATACCCCATCCCGACCGGCGGCAAGACCATATTCGCGGCCAAGGGCCCGGCGACCAACACCCTCGTCGAGAGCGTCATGGGCGGGTCCATCGGTGCCGAGCTGAAGCACGCCGGGTACGACGCGCTGGAGGTGGTCGGCAAGGCCGACGGCCCAGTCTACATATTCATAGAGGACGACAAGATCGAGGTCAACGATGCCGCCGACCTATGGGGGAAGGACACCCACGAGGTGCCCGAGCTCCTGAAGAAGCGCCACGGCTGGGACGTCAAGGTCGCATGCATAGGCGTGGGCGGCGAGAGGCTCTCCAAGATGGCCTGCATAGACTGCGAGGACAGGCAGGCAGGCAGGGGAGGGCTCGGGGCCGTGATGGGCTCCAAGAACCTCAAGGCCATCGTCGTGCGCGGGACCCACGACCTGAAGCCCGCGGACCCGAAGAAGGTCCTCGAGATCGCTCTCAGGTACCAGAAGATCATGGAGGCCGCCCCGTCGTTCATAGAGGACACGAAGTACGGCACGGGCGAGTTCCTAGGCTGGATCAACAAGGAGAAGGGCGTCTTCCCGACCAGGAACTGGCAGGAGGGATTCTTCGCCGAGCGCGAGAAGATCGACCCGTACTACTGGGCGACCAGGTACGTGACGAAGAACAAGGCGTGCTTCTCCTGCACCAAGCCCTGCGGGAAGCTCTTCGAGATCAAGGACGGCAGGTTCAAGGGGACGGCCCTCGACGGGATAGAGTATGAGACGCTCTACTCGCTCGGCGGGGACTGCGGCAACCCCGACGTAGAGAGCGTCGCGAACGCGAACCTGGTCTGCGACCTCGTGGGGATAGACACCATATCCGCGGGAGTGACCATCGCCTTCGCCTTCGAGCTGTACCAGCGCGGCATCATAACCGAGAAGGATGTCGGCTTCACGCTCGACTGGAAGGACGCGCCCGACCTCGTGCCGAAGCTGTGCGGCATGATGGGCAGGCGCGAGGGGTTCGGCGACGTGCTCGCGGACGGGGTCAAGGTCGCCGCCAAGAGGATCGGCAAGGGCGCCGAGCGCTACGCGATACACACCAAGGGCATGGAGCCGCCCGCTTACGATGTGCGCGGCATGAAGGGCCACGGCCTTGCGTACATGACCTCCACGAGGGGGGCGTGCCACCTGAGGGCCGGGTTCTACGCGCCCGAGCTCGTCGGCAAGTTCTGGAGATGGGAGGGCATAGACAGGTTCTCCCCGGCCGGGAAGGGCGCCATGGTCAGCACCATGGAGAACTTCATGTGCGTCTACGACAGCATCGGCCTCTGCAAGTTCTCGAGGGGCTTCTTCCTCATAGACAAGCTGAGGGAGGTCATCGAGGCCATCACCGAGATGAAGTACACCGAGGACGAGCTGCTGAAGATCGGCGAGCGCATACACAACATGAAGGGCCACTTCAACGCGAAGGCCGGCGTCCTGAGGAAGGACTGGCTGCTCCCGCCGAGGGTCAACGAGGACCCCATCCCCGACGGCCCGTCGAAGGGCAGCAGGATAACCGTCGAGGAGATGAACCAGATGCTCGACGACTACATGGCGGCGAGGGGCTGGTCGAAGGACGGCGTCCCCGGCGATGCGAAGCTGAAGGAACTGGACATCGCCTGAGCGAGCCGAGAAAACGGGGGCCTGATCGGCCCTCTTCGAAACCCATTACCCGTTCTTATCATGTCGAAGGGGCGAGCGGGAGCGCTTCACAGCGCCTTGAAAGTGTCCGCGAGCTCCTGGAGTTTCTTAGTGGCCAGGGTCTGGTCAGCCTTCCGTGGGAGCACGCAGACGAGGAGCGCCTTCCTGCCGGCGCCGACTATGAGGATACGCGCGTCATCGCTCTCGACGGTGACCGCCACGGGCATGCCTATCCGCAGCTCCGAGTTGGCCGTCGACGCCGCCCCGAGAAGGGTGGCGGACATTATGGCGAAGGTGTCCCCGGAGACGCCCTCTGGCATGTCCGATGCTATGACGAGCCCGTCCCGGCTGATTATGGCGGATGCGATGGCGCCGCAGCTCTGCCTCAGGTTCCGCAGCGCCGGCTTGAGTTCCATCCTAGGTCCCTCCCAGCTGCTCCACCCTGAAGACGCAGTGCTTGTCCCCCTTGCTGATGCACTCGATCTCCTCGCAGTGCAACCGCCTGTGGGAGTTGGCCTCGTAGACCTTCTTGACTATGCCCCTCAGCCTGTGGCAGGTCGGCCCGTCCGCTGACGATGAGGCCTCCACCGATCCCTCCGCCACGGCGGTGGACTCCTCGAAGACCACGTTGTCGACCCATCCTCTGGCCCTCAGCAGGTTCGCGCATATCTCGAAGTACTTCTCGTGCTCCTGCTGGGCGATCTTGGCGATCTCGTCTCCGAGGATCATGCCCTCCCTGAAGAAGAGGCCGTAGCAGGCCTGCGACATCACGCCCTCGTAGAGCTTGCGGATCTCGTCGAACTCCGACTGAGAGATCTTGACGAACTTCATGGGGGTCGGTTTCGTCATTCATGTTGTCCGTATTTAATGTTTGGTCCGAGGACGTCTGGCCAAACACGAAAGCTGGCAGGCCCGCAATCTCGGCGCACCCGTTGAAAGCCTTTTAACCGCGCCTGCCCATTAGCGCAGGCTGGTATGATGTTCTCGGATGAGGACGGCAGGCTCGCGGTGAGGATGGCGCGGAGCACGGTCGAGCACCACGTCAGGCGGACGAAGCAGGAGAAGTTCGACGTCCCCCCGCTGTTCACGCAGAAGATGGGAGTATTCGTCACGCTGACGACTCACCCTGACGACGGGCTGCGCGGGTGCATCGGCTATCCAGAGCCCATCATGCCCCTCCAGGATGCCATCAGAGACTCAGCTATAAGCGCGTGTGCGCGCGACCCGCGGTTCCCGCCGGTGACGGTCGCCGAGCTTGACACGGTCAAGGTGGAGGTCAGCCTCCTGACGCCGCCCGAGGAGATCGAGGTCAAGAGGAAGAGGGACCTGCCCGGGCACGTGAGGGTGGGCATGGACGGACTCATAGCTCAGAAGGGATGGGCCAGGGGGCTCCTGCTCCCACAGGTCCCGGTCGAGTTGGGATGGGACGCGGAGGAGTTCGTATCGCAGACATGCGCGAAGGCCGGCCTGCCCCCGGATGCGTGGCTCGACGACGATTTCAAGATGTTCAAGTTCCAGGCGGAGGTCTTCTCGGAGGACTCGCCCCGCGGGGACGTCAGACGTCGCGACCTGAGTGAGGAGCATGGAAACGGTCATTGAAGGGAACTGCCTGGTCTCCGGACGGATCGAGCAGTGCTGCCTCGGCATCGAGGAAGGGCTGATAGTCAAGATAGCCCGCACCATCGAGGGCGACAGGGTCCACAGGTTCGGATCGAAGCTCATAATCCCCGGGGCGATAGACTCCCATGTCCATTTCAGGGAGCCAGGCATGACCCACAAGGAGGACTTCGGCTCGGGAAGCCTTGCCGCCCTCCACGGCGGGGTCACATGCGTCCTCGACATGCCGAACACCGTCCCTCCGACCACCACGCTGGCTGCCATGAGGGAGAAGAAGGCCCTCGCATCCTCCAAGAGCCTCGTCGACTTCGGGCTCTTCGCAGGCGTCCAGCCCGGCGTCGACATAGCTGCCCTCAGGGACGAGGCCGTCGGGTTCAAGCTCTACATGGCTGGCACCACGGGGGACCTGATGGTCGGCTCCCTCGCATCGGCGAGGGAGGCCATAGCCGCCGTCGCCGCCTCCGGGAAGGTGCTCGCCGTCCACGCGGAGGACGAGTCGCTCAGGCAGAGGGACGCGACCAAGGGACTCAGGGACCATCTGAAGAACAGGAACAACGAGTGCGAGGCGAGCGCCATTAGGAAGATCCGGGAGGCCGCGAAGGCCTGCAGGCTCCACATCTGCCATGTCTCCGCCAAGGAGTCCATCCCACTCGTCGACAAGGTCCAGGGCGTCACCTCCGAGGTAACCCCTCACCATCTTCTCCTCGACAGCGCGGCCAACCTCGGCCCGCTGGGCAAGGTCAACCCGCCGCTCAGGCGGAGGGAGGACCGGCAGGCGCTCTTCCACGCGCTCGTGGGAGGGACCTTCGACACAATAGCTTCGGACCATGCGCCGCACACGCTGGACGAGAAACAGGAGGACTTCGACTACGCCCCGAGCGGGATGCCGGGCGTGGAGACGATGGTCCCCGTGCTCCTCCACCACGTCAGGGAGAAGCACCTGGCGCTGAACAGCGTGGTCAGCAGGGTCTGCGAGAGGCCGGCGGAGATATTCGGCCTGAACAAGGGAAGGATCGAGGTGGGGTTCGAGGCGGACCTGGCAGTCGTGGACCTCGCCATGAGCTCGGAGATCAAGGCGGACAAGCTCCACTCCAAGTGTGGCTGGACCGCGTTCGAGGGCATGTCGGCGATCTTCCCGAGGGCGGTGTTCGTCCGCGGGGAGATCATGATGGAGAACGGGACCCAGTTGGGGGACCGGAAGGGAAGGGACGTAGTTGGACGGAAGGTCACGGGTTGAGACGGTCGAGGTGGACCTCTCCGAGCTCCAAGGGCTCTCGTACACCTGCATCGATGGATGCGCGCTCTGCTGCCTATGCCAGCCCGAGCTCCTGCCGGACGAGCTGGAGCGCTTCAGGAAGGACCCTAGG
>JALOTO010000187.1 GCA_025457845.1 Thermoplasmata archaeon
CCGGTTCATCCCTGAAGCACCCCCTCCTCCATCTTGGACCCGATGAGGCTCAGGAAGACGTCCTCGAGGGTGTCGCGCTTCGTGTACATCTCCTTGTAACTGACCTCGATAGAGGAGAGCTTCGCGAACATCCACCTCAGTTTGGAGGAGTCCTCCACCGGCACGGCCACGTCGCCGTCCTTCTCGCTGGCGGCTATGCCCCGCCTCGTTAGCTCCTTCAGTCCTTCGGGACCAGCACCTACGAGGACGATCGTCGTCTTCTTGCCGTGCTCGGAGACCAGCTGCTCCGGCGGCCCCTGCGCTATGATCTTCCCCCTGTGCATGATGGCCACGTCGTCGGCGAGCTTCTCGGCCTCATCCAGGTAATGGGTCGTCAGCACCACCGTCGTGCCCCGCCCCTTCGTCTCCTCGATGAGCCTCCAGAGGTCGCGGCGAGCGCGGGGGTCGAGGCCGGTCGTGGGCTCGTCCAGGAACAGCAGCTCGGGGTCGTTGACCATGGAGAGGGCGATTCCGAGCTTCCTCTTCTCGCCCCCCGAGAGCGTCTTGGACATCACCCTCTTCCGCTCCTCCAGGCCGACCTCCTCCAGCGCAGCGTCGATGTCCTTCCTTCCCATGCGGACCTGCAGGAGGTCCGCCCAGTATCCGACCGCCTCGAATGGGCTGAGGAGGTCGAACGGTTCGAAGTTCTGCGGCAGGACCCCCACGCGCTTCCGCAGGGGCCCGTAGCCCTTGAGGATGTCCGCACCTAGGACCGTCACCGAGCCCGAGGTGGGCGAGCGGAGGCCCTCGAGTATCTCGACGGTGGTGGTCTTCCCCGCCCCGTTGGGGCCGAGGATGGAAAACACCTTGCCCCTTGGTATCGAGAACGTGACCCCGTCAACGGCCTTGATGTCCGGAGGGTAGGCCTTCCTGAGGTCGTTGACCTGGACCACGGGGGGTTCCATGCTGAGTGGTAAGGAGTATCACGGCATTATATGTTTCCGAAGGCGAGAATCGGAGGTGACATGTCGGCCGGCGCGCAGGATTCCCCGGCATGGTTTATATAGCACAAGGTCGAATGCGATTTCCAGTTCGTTCCTGGAGGGGCGAGAGATGACTGGACAGAGGGTCTTGGTGTCTAGGTTCGCAGCCGTAGTTCTAGTGTTGATCATGAGCCTGTCGATGGCCAGAGCGGCCGGAGACGGGCAGGCGGGTGTCGAGAACGCCTTGGCGGAGACCACGACGGACGATGGATATGTCAGGGTAGGTTGGCTCAGCACCGTGGCCAACTGGAACCCGCTGGCGATCGAGATGGCCGAGGACTACGTGGTGACCTACCTGATTCACAGCTCGTTGTTCACGTACGACCAGGACTGGAACGGCCCCGTGAACGACCTTGCCACCGGGTACACCCAGGAAGTGCATGCCAACGGGAGCATGACGACCACGATTGACATCACAAGCAACGCCTACTTCAGGAACAATGCAGACATCTATGACACTTCACACCAGCTCACTGCTGTCGACGTCGCCTTCACGCTAAACCTCATCAAGAACAACCCGGGTGGCGCGTTCGACTGGTACCTCCAGGAGGTAAGCGACATCAAGGTCGTCGACGAATTCACTGTCAGCATGTGGACGCCATATGCGAAGGCGACGCTCATCGACGATATTTCGGGCCTGCCGATTGTACCCAAGTACATCTGGGAGGACGTGCTGAGACCGCTCGGAGGCATGTCCGCCGAGAATCTCGTCGGCAGCGGGCCCTTCGTTTACGAGGACCAGCTGAAGGATGCATGGTACAAGTTCAAGAGGGCGCCCCGGGCCTGTGCCTCGCCATGAACAGCGGGGTGGAGGACACCGTCGTCCTCACGGGCGATGTGCCGTCCTTCGTCGAGGTAGTGGGCAACCACGCTGCGGTAAACGTCATCAAGGCCGCTGTCCAGGAGAACGGCATCTGCGACGTCGCTATCAACGCGATCCCCGAGTACTTCAGGACACCGACCTATGGCACCGGACACATCGCGCTCCTGGACCCCGAGGTCCGGCGTGCCATAATGATGACTCTGAACAAGGACTACATCAACGAGGTCCTACTCCAAGGGCTCTCCACCGAAGCTGCATCAGTCATCGACCCTGGCTTCTGGCACAAGGTGATCGAGAACCAGCTACCCTACGACCCGGCGGCAGCCAGGGCATACCTGGAGGCGAACGGATGGACCGACGGAGATGATGACGGATACCTGGAGGCCACCTCAACTGCCTTCGGCGTGCAGAAGGGCTACTTCGAGGTGGGCACCGAGCTGTCCGGCATAAGGTGCCAGGCGCCCGACACGGACCCCACATACGGCTACATCGCCCTCGTCTGGGAGGGCTGTGCTGAGCAGGCCGGAATAGGCCTCATACCGACCATCGAGTCGGAGATCACCATGATCAACGAGGCGTGGTACCAGGCCGACTACGACATATGGATATGGCACTGGGGCTGGGGCCCTGAACCGATCGGCGGAGCGCTCTCGTGCTGGCTCACGTCTGAGATAGAAGGGGGCGGAGACAACTGCCAGGGGCCGATGGGCGAGTGGTGGGTCACCGCAGACAACTACACGGACAGCCCGTACGTCGATGCCGCCATGATCGACGAGTTCGACATGGACGGCGTGGAATTCATTGGTTTCTCCTCGTTCGATCAGAACTACAGCATGGCAGCGCATACGCTGGACATCGACGATCGGAAGGTCCTCGTCGACAGGCTGCAGCAGATGATATACGACTCCTACACGGAGAACCCGCCCTACTACGATCTCGGCCTCTACGCGTACACGGACGAGAGGTTCGTCGGCTGGGGCGACTGGGCGGCCCACACTGGGAGGACCACCATGTCCGACCTCCTATGGCTGTGGTTCGACCTCGCGCCGAGGGGCGACAACCTTCCTCCGGTGTTCGACACGCCCCTGCTGCCCGCGTATGAGGCGGCTGTGGGAGAGATGATCACCTTCGAAGTAGTCGTGCACGACCCCGACGGGGACCCGATCATGGTCAACTGGTCCTTCGGTGACGGCGAGATGACCGTCACGGAGCTGACGATGGACACCGCCGTGCCCCAGACTGTGCTGCAGAGCCATGTCTACACCGCGGTTGCCGCCGACCTCGAGCTCTGGGTGAGCATACACGACATGGTGCAGG
>JALOTO010000091.1 GCA_025457845.1 Thermoplasmata archaeon
TGGGCTTGCCGACCGCCTTGGCTATGGACAGCGCAGCGCCGCCTTTCGCGTCCGCGTCGATCTTCGTGAGCACAACCGCGTCGATGCCCACGGCCTCGTTGAACTTCCGGGCCTGCTCGACCGCGTCGGAGCCCGCGAGCGAGTCGCCGACGAAGACCACCAGGTCCGGCTTGGCGACCCTCTTTATCTTCTTCATCTCGTCCATGAGGTTGGTGTTGGTCTGCATCCTCCCCGCGGTGTCTATGAGGACGACGCCCCTCTTCCGGGCCTTGGCGTGCTCGACCGCATCGTAGGCCACGGCCGCCGGGTCGCCCCCGGCCTTGTGCTTGACGATCCTGCATCCGAGCCTCTCGGAGTGGATAGTCAGCTGCTCGATCGCCCCCGCCCTGAACGTGTCGGCCGCGGCCAGCACGACGGTGTAGCCGTGCTTCTGGAGCCTGCTCGCGAGCTTGGCTATCACGGTCGTCTTGCCGGTGCCGTTGATGCCGACGAACATGATGACGAATGTGGAGTCCTTGGCCTCCATCCGCTCCTTGAGAGAGAAGCTCTTCTCGTCGAGGACCTGCTTGACCGCGGCCTTGAAGGCCAGCTGGATGGCCTCCTCGATCTTGAAGTCCCGGTCGATCCTCTTGCCGGCCAGGGACTGCCTGACCTTGTCGGTCAACTCCTCCGCGACCGGCAGGGCCACGTCCGCCTCGAGCAGCCCCATCTGGAGCTCCTGCAGGACGTCGTCGAGGACGCCCTCCCTCAGGCGCCTCCCGGAATCGCCCGCCACCTCAGAAATGTCCTCTATCGACCTGGTCTTGGCCGCCTTGGACGCCGATGAGAGCTTCTCCCGCAGAGCTTTGAACATGTCGGGACCTCAGGCCCTAGGGCCTGCCTGGAACTTCTCGTACTGCTCCTGGACCTTCTGCGTGAGCTCCTGTACGGCCGCCTCGGTCTGTGCCGCCATCTCAGCGACCTTCTGGAACGCCTGGGCGAGCTCCTCGACCCTCGTGTCGAGTATCTTCTCAGCCTCCTCTGCGCCCCTCTGGACGGAGGTGTCCGAGCCGACGCCGATCACGACGTCCTTCCTCTCGGACGCCTTGGCGTAGATGTACGAGTCCGCCCCCACGGGGATCATGAGCTCGTCGCCGGGCGCGCTCTTGGCGAGGCTCTTGACGGTCTCCCTCGCCTTGACGTGCTCCTCGATCGCCAGCTGGATCAGCTCCTGCTGCTTCGAGAGCCCTTCGAGCTGGGCCTTGGCCGTCTCGAGCCTCATCATGTTCTCCCTGAGCGCGGCCTCGTCGTTCACTTCTTTGCCCCCAGCAGGTGCTTGACGGCGTGGTCGCTTACCTCCTCGGGCTTGAGCGGCTTCACGCCTTCGATCTTCACGAACTTGCGCTTTACCTTGTGCCTGCTTCCGATGAGCGCGAGCGACTTCTCCAGGGCCGCCTTCTCGTCGGCCGACGCGACCTCAAGCGCGAAGGGCTGCCACTCGCGCGGGGAGAGCCGGAATTGTCCCTTGACCTCGAATGCCTTCATGACGACCAGCAGGGGCCCTAGAGAGGGGGCCCCAGATAAAGCTTTTGCACTCGCCGCCGGACAGGTTCACAAGGTTCATTAACCGCCCGCGCCCTCGAATTCTTTGTGCAGAGGTTCCTCGACTGCTACTACCCCGGGAAGGGCTTCCCGTCCGTGTCCACGACGGGGCGTTCGTGCTCCCTCAGCTGCAAGCACTGCGCGGGGAGGTACCTGGAGGGCATGGCGCCCGTCACCGACCCCGAGGAGCTCCTGACGTTCGCCCGCGCCCTCGCCGACTCCGGGGGCAGCGGCTTCCTCCTCAGCGGCGGCTGCGACGCCGAGGGGCGGGTGAGGCTCGGGCGGTTCGCCCCCGCGATCAGGGAGATCAAGTCCACGACAGGCCTGAAGGTCAATGCGCACGTGGGCCTCACCCCCCGCGGGGAGCTGGAGGCGCTCTTCGCCTCCGGAGTCGACACCTTCTCCGTCGACGTCTACGGCGACGACGGGACTGTCGCGGAGGTGCTCGGCATCGCCGCCAAGGCGTCGGATTATGTCTCCGTCGTCGGCCACCTGACGGACATGGGCGCGCACGTCGCGCCGCACGTCTGCGTCGGCATTCGCGGCGGGAATATCGGCCACGAGCGGGCGGCGGTCGAGATGATGGCGCCTCTGGCGCCGGAGGCCCTGGTCCTGATATCGTTCATCCCCACGAAGGGAACCGAGTATGCGTCGCGCCCTCCGCCGAGGGGCGGGGACATCGTGTCGCTGGTGTCGTTCGCGCGCTCGCGGCTCCCCCGCGCCCGCTTGTTGCTCGGCTGCATGCGCTCGAAGAAGGACCGTTCCTGGGAGCTGGAGGCGGTCCGGGCCGGCCTGGACGGGATCGTGCTCCCGTCGGAGGAGACTGTCAGGGCGGCGGCCGCGCTGGGCTACACGGTCAGGAAGAAGGATGCCTGCTGCGCCCTCGGCTGACTACTTGTATATGGACCCCTGCGAGTACTTCCTCTCGATCGGGATGAGGTACCCTACCCAGGCGATGTTCGCGATGACGAACGCGAGGGCTATGAGCGCCACTATCCCGGTGAACATCTCCGACGTGTCCTTGACCAGGGTGAGGGTCACCGCCGCCCCGGGCGAGGAGAGGTCGTTTACGACCACGTACAGCAGAGTATGCTCCATGACCGGCACGTCGATGCTCAGGCTCCCGGCCAGCTGGTAGTCATCCCTGTTCAGCCGAAGGAAGTACATGTCGCCGATGCTGTCCTTGTGCTCCTCGTAGGTGACCTCGTCCACGAGGTAGACCTCCACGCTGTCGGAGGATGTCACCTCAAGCCCCGAGACCCTCTGGAGCGCCAGGGGGTCCCTCGACCAGAACGAGTACGGCTCCGCCGAGGTGGCGGTCCCCGTCCGTTCGGCCGCATCCTCCGTCACCGCAAGGACCGGGGGAACCATCAGCACGATCGTGATGATGGCGCCGACCGCCGCAAGGAGTATGGACCTGGTGATGGAGTTCTTCGCCATCAGGTGCTTCGCGCTCGAGCTCCGCGCGAACCAGACGACCAGGAGCAGGAGCGCCATGACCGCCGCGAACTGGTCGAGCGGGAGGTAGAGGCTGGGCGTCATCGTCGCATCCCCGATGACGAAGACGAGGACGAAAGCGAGGGCGACAAGCATGACGACCTGCACTATGTACAGGGTCATCTTGATCCTGCGCAGCCTGCCGAGCCTGACGGAGTCCTCCAGGACCTTCTTCGAGAGCGGCATTGCGGGTTAAGATGCCCCCATCTGAATTAATAGTTTTCTGAGCGGGTATCAACCGCGGCCAGCTTTCTGCACACGAGGTGGACCGCGACGAACTCGGGGACGAGGTTCCTCCCCTCGCCGAGCGAGAACGTCCGGTCCCTCAGCCTGACATCGACCGGCTTCTCGCATGTCACTGCCACCTCCGCGGAGCCGAACGCCGCTGGCACCGCCGACACGAACGGGTCGAAGCCGTCGACGTCGTCCCGCTTCATCGGCACCACCTGGAACCCGGTCTTGCCGTGGAGCGAGCTGGGGAGCCTGATGAGCCTCTTTATGTCCGAGGTCACCGGCTCGTCCGTCTCCCCCTTCATCCTGCCCTTGACCCTCATGTCGACGAGCCTGAGGAACGCGTCCCCGTACCTCTTCTGGGAGAACACCTCGAAGGTGTCGTCCGCCCGCATGCGGTCGACCCCCCTCTTCCCGGCGGCCCCCTTGAACAGGTCCGAGTACATCCCCTCGACTGTCCTCTCGCCGGTCTCCTTCCCCGAAGCGGAGAGCGCATCGGAGATCCTCTTCACCGCCTCGCCTCCGTCGAGCGCCTCGAGCTCCGCGAGGAGGTCGTCGATCCCCCTCCTCATCCTCCTCCGCCACCCGCCGTCGGTGAGCTTGGGCATGACCCTCCGGTACTCCGTCCCGACCCTCTCCTTGAACCTCCTCGTCTCGAAGGCCGTGGAGGGGAAGACCCAGTCGATGTCCAGGTCCGTGCCCGTGACGTAGTCCACGATCTCGCGCCTCTCGTGGCTCGAAAGCCGCATGACGCGCGGGTCGTTGATGTGGACGTGGTACCCCCTGCCCCCGGAGAAGGCCACCTTCAGGCTGTCGCCGTCGAAGCCGAGGTCCCCGAGGAGGAACTCGTCTATCAGCCGCACAACCTCCTCCTTCACCCTCTCAAGCATCTTCTCGTAGGGGAGCCCCTTGGTCCCCTCGACGTGGTCGGCGTCGAGGTCGAATATCAGGTCCGCCCCGAGCCACTTCTTCTCCGCCATGGTGGGCGCATCGGGCTTCTCATAGTACGCGCACGAGTAGTATGCGTGCGACGGCACCTGCTCGACGAGGTAGTTCTTCAGCGACGCCCTCGTTGGGAAAGAGAGGTGCCTCATCACGAAGGTCCTGTCGAAGAACATGAACCCGAACTCCCTCCTCGCGAACCTGTCGGGCATGGAGAGGGGCACCTGTCTGTAGTGCCTCGAGAACATGCTCATGACGAATCTCGCAGAGGGGTCGGAAGGCATGCGCCAGTGTCATCCGAGTGACCAGTATATTAACCTCTCATGTCCCCTAGGCCTGCATGTAAGGCCCAGCTCAACAACAATAATGAACCCCAAGGCCTATGCATACGCCCAGCCAAGGGAACGGCGATGATCAAGGTCTTCATCAGGGTCGAGCTGAGCAGCGAGGGCGAGTCGCCAAAGGAGGTCGTCGAGCGCATGAGGCAGATCGGCGGCACGCCGGTCGTGGGCGACTTCGACTTCGAGATGCACCTCGGGGACGACGACCGCCTCTTCGACAAGCTCGAGGAGATACACCACTGCCTGCGCGGCTCCAACGTGAGGTACAGCGTCACGACCAGGACCGACGTGGAGGACACGGGGAGCGCGCGGAAGAACCACGTCACGCCGCTCGTGGACCAGAAGGCCACGGAGCTGAAGCGGAAGCTGTACCGGGAGAAGCTCGAGAGGTGGCGCGAGCTCGGCCTCGACGTCGAGGAGCTGGAGCTGCTCCTGGACAGCGACATGGAGCGCTTCAGGCAGGTCAGCAAGGACTTCCTGAGGACGCACCTCGACAAGCTCTCAGTCGTCAAGGACAAGCACCCGCCGGAGAACCAGGTCGACGGCGAGGTCCTCTCGCTGCTCAACGAGCAGGGCCGCACCCTCCCGGACATAATGTCCCTCACCGGCTACTCAGAGGAGGCGGTGACCCTCTCCCTGGGCAGGCTCATCTCCGCGGGCAGCACCCAGACGGAGAAGAGCGGCCAGGCCGAGGTGTACAGGCTGATACCGCCGCCAGCCCCGCCGGTGAGGAAGCAGATCAAGGTCCTTACGGCCCAGTCGGAGGACGAGGCCGAGCAGAGGATCCTGACGACGCTGAGGCCCAACGGCTCGACGAGGGGGCAGCTCATCAGGGGCAGCAGGCTGCCGACGGAGCAGGCCACGAAGGCCATAGCTTCGCTCTCCAAGAAGGGCAAGGTGAGGGTCGTCCGCAGGGGCAAAGAGGCGTTCTTCTACCCGACGTGACGCGAGAGGCCCGCATCCACCGCCAGCCCGCGAAGGTTTATTAGAGAACCATCCGATTGAGCGCGGAGGCCAGGTCGGCGGATGATCGCGCTAAGGCTCAAGGACGTCAGGTTCAGGTACCCAGGGATGTCAGAGTGGGCCATCGAGGTGGACTCCCTGGATGTGGGGCGCGGGGAGTTCGTCACCGTCCTCGGACCGAACGGTTCCGGGAAGACCACCCTGTCGTTCCTCGCCAACGGGCTGGTGCCGAAGTCCATCAAGGGCGACTTCGAGGGCACGGTCGAGGTCTTCGGGCACGCGGCGTCGGAGTACACGGTCGCGCAGCTCTCGACCCTCGTTGGCATGGTGTTCCAGGAGCCGGAGAGCCAGCTGTTCTGCATGAGCGTCGAGGAGGAGGTGGCCTTCGGCCCGGAGAACCTGGCCGTCCCCAGGGAGGAGATCGCGTCTCGTGTGGAGTGGGCGCTCGACCTCGTCGGCCTCAAGGGGCTCGCTGACAGGTCCCCGTTCACCTTGTCGGGCGGGCAGAAGCAGAGGCTCGCGATCGCGGCAGCGCTCTCGATGAAGCCGTCGATGCTGATACTGGACGAGCCCGCCTACGCGCTCGACCCTGTGGGGAGGATCGAGCTTTATTCGATCCTCAGCGGCCTGAAAGCCAAGCACGGAATGACGGTCGTGGTGATGGAGCGCGACGCGGAGGACCTCGTCGAGTTCACCGACAGGTTCGTGCTCATGTCCGCTGGCCGGGTCTTGGTCCAGGGCCCCCCCTCGGAGGTCCTGGGCGACCCGTCCGTCCTCAGGAAGGCCGGGGTGTCTCCTCCGCAGATGGCGGAGGTCGCGTCCCTGCTGAACGCCCGCAGGAAGGGCCGTCCGTTCGGCTTCCTCACGGTGGAGCAGGCCGTCGCCGAGGTCGCTGCGAACGCCCACCGCCACAAGAGGGGGGGCTCCGCCTGATCCCGCAACCGGCCCCGGAAGGCCCGGCCTGCGTCGTGCGCCTGCAGAACGTCAAGTTCACGTACGAGTCGGGCGTCGAGGCCCTGGGCGGCGTCAACCTCTCCATAGACAAGGGGGAGTACCTCGCCGTCGTCGGGGGCAATGGCTCGGGGAAGACGACGCTGGCCAAGCACATGAACGGGCTCCTCAGGCCGAGCAGTGGCGAGGTCTTCGTGATGGGCGTGCGGGCCGCGTCGAGGACGGTGGCCGAACTGTCGAGGGCCGTCGGGTACGTCTTCCAGAACCCGGACCACCAGCTGTTCTGCGGCACGGTGCAGGAGGAGATCGCCTTCGGCCCAGCCAACCTGGGCCTGGAGCCCGGCGAGGTCCAGAGGCGCGCGGACCACGCCGTGGACGTCATGGGGCTCTCCCACGTCAGGGGGAGACCACCGCTCTCGCTGTCGCTGGGGCTTCGCAGGAGGGTGTCGATAGCGTCCACCATAGCCATGAGCCCGCAGGTCCTCGTGCTCGACGAGCCCACCACCGGGCTCGACGCCAGGGAGGCCGGCGACCTGATGTCTACCGTGCGCCTCCTGAACGAGGAGGGGACCACGATAGTCCTCATCACGCACGAGATGAAGCTCGTGGCGGAGCACGCGAACAGGGTGGTCGTCATGGCAGGAGGAAGGGTCGTGCTCGACTCCGACGCAAGAGGGGCGTTCTCTGACCTCAGTCTCCTCCGCAGCAGCAAGCTCCTGCCCCCGCCCGTCACGCTCCTCGCTCACAGGTTGGCGACGGTCGGCGTGTCGAAGGACGTGCTGACGCCCGAGGAGCTCGCCTTCGAGCTGGCCCGCGGGGGTGAAGGATGACCGGCTTCATGGACCTCTACGCCGACAAGGACACGTTCCTGCACAGGCTGGACCCGCGCGTGAAGCTCCTCGCAGTGGCGACGATCAGCGCCCTCGCGTTCATCCTCACCGAGCTTTGGTCGCTCGTCCTGCTGCTCGCGTTCATACTCCTGCTGATGGCCCTGACAAGGTCGAGCTACAGGAAGGCGTTCTTCGCGCTGAAGTTCGTCGTCAGGTTCATGGTCCTCATCACGGTCCTGTGGCCCCTCTTCGACAGGTCCGGGACCCCGGTGCTCTTGTCCATCGGCCCGCTGGACATCACCGAGCCGGCCGTGTGGCGGGGCGCGACGTCGGCCGTCCGCGTGGGCTGCTTCGCGACCGTGTGGTACATACTCATGTTCACGACATCGCAGCGCGACCTGGTGCGCGGGCTGGTGAAGCTCGGGCTCAGGTTCGACTACGGCCTCGCCCTGGCCATCTCCTTCAGGTTCATACCGACGTTCGGCCTCACCATCGAATCCATCAAGGACGCGCAGAGGGCGAGGGCCCTGGAGCTCGACAAGGGCTCGTTCTGGAGGCGCTCCAGGAACTACGTGACGGTCCTAGTGCCCACGGTGGTCACGGCGCTGAGGACCGCGCACACGCTCTCCCTGACGCTGCAGTCCAGGGCCTACGGCGCGGTGCGCGAACGCACCTACCTCAGGGAGATACGCATGGGCTGGTCGGACTACCTGGCGGCGGCTGTGGTGCTGCTGATCTTCATAGCCCCGGCGGTCGCGATGTACTACTTCGGAGCCCAGCTCTGAGTTCGGAGCGGCGGTGCCGCGTTCGACACGCGTGCCGGTGAGATTTAATGTACGTGCCGGCCATGAGGGTCCGGTCAGAGTGGTCGGAGAGATGCAGGCGGACGCTGGAGAGGAGAGGCCCAAGATCCTGGGCAGCGGGGACGCGAAGTTCGTCTCTCCGGAGACGGTCGCCCTCTACGCGGTGCTCACCGCTCTCACGGCTGCCATCACCCTGATGACTGTCATCCCGTTCCCGCCAACCCGCGGCTACTTCAACCTCGGAGAGGCGATGGTGTTCTTCTCGGCGCTCACGTTCGGCTGGAGGGCCGGCGCGATATGCGGTGGCGTCGGTTCGGCGATCGCGGACCTGCTGGCCGGCTTCGGGATGTTCGCCCCGACGACGCTGGTCGCGAAAGGCGCGGAGGGCCTGGTGGCGGGCGCGATCGGCCGCATGAAAGGCGGGAAGCCCCTCGCGTACGCGCTCGGCATCGTCTGCGGCGGGGCCTGCATGATCACCACGTACTTCCTGTCGGAGTGGCTCCTGCTCGACTTCGGGCTGGGCGCGGCGATAGCCGAGATACCGACAAACATCGCGCAGGTGGCCATAGGCGGGACGGTCGGCAGCCTGCTCTCTTACTCGGTCAGGCTCGCGATGCCGTCCCTCGGCAAGTAGCCGCCCGGACCCGTCCGCTCACTTCTTGAGCTTGGACAGCTCCCTCTCGCCCACCTTGTCCCTGGGCATGAGCCTCTTCATGCCGGCCATCATGTTCATCCCGAAGTTCATGAGGAAGGCCGGCATGGATATGCCCCATCTGGTGCCGGTCTCGACCAGCTTCCCTGGATTCATGATCTCGTGGGGGTCCATGGTCTTCTTGATGCTCCGGATGAGCTCCGCCCCGTCCTTGCCGCGCACCCTCTCGAGGTTGGCCGCGAAGAATATGCCGAGGCCGACGGGCCTGCCGCCGTTCTCGAACGCGATGTCCCCGAGCTTCTTGCCGAAGCCCATGGCCGCGGTCGAGCGCCAGAAGTTCTTCTCCTCGGTGAGGTAGTAGGGCATGAACATGGCGGTGTTGTTGTCCGCGATGGTGCCGATCGTGGGCGCCTTGAGCTTCATGGTCTT
>JALOTO010000005.1 GCA_025457845.1 Thermoplasmata archaeon
GATGCTCTCCTACACGAGCTCCCTTCCTGGCAAGCCCCTCGAGCAGTCCCTCGTGTACTTCCCGATATGGAAGGTCGACTACGTCTTCAACCAGAAGAGGTACGAGGTGATCATAGACGGTTCCTCTGGCGAGGTCTTCGCGGCGGAGTTCCCCCAGAGGAGCTCCGGAGCCTACGTCCTGGTCGCAGCCGCCGGTTTCTTCGCGTTCGTCGCGGAAGGCCTCGTGGCGACCGCGTCGGTCCCCGTCGCCGCGATACTGATGGGGGTCACGGTGGTAGGTGTCTTCATGGCGGCTCTATACGTTGCGAGGAGGATGTGACATGACTGGCATCTCTGTCGGCCTGACCTGTCCGGCGTGCGGCGGTGCGGTGAGCACCACGGAGGGAGAGGACGTCGTCCCGTGCCCGTACTGCAGTTCCACGCTCTTCATCGAGGGTGACAAGGGCGTCACGACGATAGCGTTCAGGAGCAAGATCGCGAGGGACCACGCGGTCAACGCGACGGCCCACTGGTGGACACGCGGCTGGAAGGCCCGCGACCTCAGGACCTCAGGGAGGATCACCGAGGTGTATCCCATCTACCTGCCGTTCTGGAAGGCGAACACAAGGGCGGCTGGATGGGTCTGCGGCTACGAGGAGCGCAGGCACACGGACCAGAAGGGGAACACGCATGTCGAGAGGATCCCCAAGGAAGTGATGATCCTCCAGGACTACCAGTTCTCTGAGATCGCCTGCGACCCGGGGGATCTGGGCATCAGATACCTGAGGAACTTCTCGGGCGAGACGGGCTTCACGGACTTCGAGATGATCCCGACGTTCGAGTCGACGACGAGCAAAGACGACGCCCTCATCCACGCGAAGAACGACGCGATGGCCAAGGCCCGGTCGAGCGCCAGGGTGCCCCACGTGACCTTCGAGCGGATCCACGTCTTCGCGAGGAACCTCGCCCTCATCTACTACCCTGTCTGGGTCGTGAGGTACAACTACAGGGAAAGGATGTACTTCTCGACCGTCGACGGCGTGACCGGGCAGAGCATGTCCGGCAGGGCGCCAGGCGACCCGCTCTTCCAGAGCCTGGCGGTCACGGCCGGCACGTCCGTCGGTGGGCTGATCGCCGCGGCGGGGATAATCTTCTCGGGCTCCGAACCTGCGGTCGCGGGGATCGGGCTCGCGGTAGGGCTCGGCATACTCTACCTGACGTACAGGTTCTTCAGGCACGGCTCCGAGATAGTCGAGGGCGACTTCAAGGATCGAAAGGCATCCGCCGCGGAGACGATGAAGCAGCTGCAGGGCATCGGCCGCCAGCTCCAACAGGGGGGATTCAGGTGAACGTCACACAGGTCAAGTGTCCGGCATGCAACTCCCCGATATACTCCAAGGAACGGGACCGGCTGTTCTTCTGCGCGAAGTGCAACACGATGCACGTGAGGGACCAGGCCGGCGCGGTCGACCGCATGGACTTCGAGGTCGGCGAATTCTCCCAGACCGCACCCCAGGGCGAGCGCGTCTACATCCCGTTCTGGAGGCTGTACTCGACCTTCGTGATACGCAGCAAGAGCGTCGAGGGCGGGGCGATATTCAGGTTGGCCCAGTGGGTCAAGGGGGAGAACGGCTCGGGGAACATATTCATCTTCGTCCCAGCGACGAACATGGATCCAGGGAGCTTCAAGTCCCTTGCCACCCAGCTCACGGCGAGCCCTCCGCGCTACTCCACGAGACTGAACTTCAACAGCCTCAGGAGGATGCCCGCGGTGGTCTCGAAGGAGGAGGCCTCAGAGATGGCCGACTTCGTCGTCGTCACCATGGAGGCCGAGAAGCCGGGTACGCTGCAGAGGCTGGACTACACGCTCACCGTGAACGATGCGAAGATCGTGTACCTGCCGTTCGTGCTGACCCAGGCCGGGATGTACCCAGGGTACTGAGCCTGGCAAACCCCTCAGAAACACTTCTTCTCTTTCAGCCAGCGGCCCGAGGTGAAGTCGTGGATTATCTCCGCGTGGTCGAACGCGAGCTCGGGCAGCTTGTCCATATGGACCCATTCAGCGCGATCGGCGTCGTCGCCCGCCTTCAGCGTGCCCCCGGTGGGCCTCATGTGGAAGACCGCTGTCACGAAGTGCCCTCTGGGGTCCCTGTTCGGGGACGAGTAGACACCCACCAGCTGGTTCACTTCGGCCTTGATCCCGGTCTCCTCGCGGACCTCGCGGGCGACGCAGTGCTCCAGCGTCTCGCCCCTGTCCAGGAAGCCGCCAGGGAGGGCGTAGGAGCCCTTGAACGGGTCGTTGCCCCTCCTCACTAGGAGGACCATTCCGTCCTTGGTCACTATGCCGTCCGCCGTCACCGAGGGCTTCTTCCACTCGTGCTCGAACTGGCTCAGGACCGCCTTCGACTTGTTCTCGAACTCGCGGAGGACCTCCTCCCCGAGAGGGGTGAGCTTGGTCTCGCCGCCCTCCTTCCCGCCCCGTGCGGATTCGACGACATCTCCCCCCGCGTTCTGCGCGATCCTGTGGAGTATGCCCCATGCGTGCCTGTAGGACATGCCCATCTCCCTCGCTGCCTCCGCGAGGGAGTCGCTGTCCTTGACCTTCCTGAGAAGCTTGGCCCTGCCATCGCTGATTATGAAGACGCCGTCCCGCTCGAGCCATATCTTCAGTTTGAGGTCGTACATGGATGCGGCCACCCGACGAAATCACCTATGGTCCAGTAATACTTTCTGGTCGCCTATGAAACACTCATTGCCAATGCACTTTGGGTCAATGGTCCAGGTTACTTGAGCATTGGCACCTTGATTTTCCTCTTCTTCGCGACCTTGACCGCCTCGGGATATCCGGCGTCCGCGTGCCTTATGACCCCCATGCCGGGGTCGCACGTGAGGACCCGCTCGATCTTCTCGTCGGCCTCGGGCGTCCCATCGGCCACGACCAGCAGCCCGGCGTGGGTCGAGTAGCCGATGCCCACCCCGCCCCCGTTGTGGATCGCGATCAGGTCCGCCCCGGCCGCGCAGTTGACCAGCGCGTTGAGGAGAGGCCAGTCCGCGATGGCGTCGCTCCCGTCGCGCATGCCCTCGGTCTCCCTGTTCGGGGATGCCACCGAACCACAGTCCAGGTGGTCCCTCGTTATCACTATCGGGCCGCTGAGCTCGCCGTCCCGGACCATCCGGTTGATGATCCTGCCGAACCTGGCGCGCTCGCCGTACCCGAGCCAGCATACCCTCGCAGGCAGCCCCTCGAACGGGACCTTAGCCTCGGCGAGCTTGATCCAGTTGATGAGCTGGTTGTTGTCCTTGAACTCCTTCATCACGACCTTGTCGGTCTTGATTATGTCCTCCGGGTCCCCGGAGACCGCGATCCATCTGAACGGCCCCCTCCCCTCGCAGAACATCGGCCGTATGTACAGCGGCACGAAGCCCTTGAAGTCGAAGGCATCCTTCACCCCACCCTTGACTGCCTGGGCGCGGATGTTGTTGCCGTAGTCGAAGACGACCGCTCCCTTCCTCATGAAGCCTAGCATCGCCTCCACGTGCACGGCGATGCTCTCGATCGCTTTGCGCCTGTACTCGTCGGGGTCGGAGGCCCTGAGCTCCGCCGCCTCCTGGACGCTCAGTCCCGCCGGGATGTACCCTCCTAGCTCGTCGTGCGCGGAGGTCTGGTCCGTGACCACATCCGGTATGATCCCTCTCTCGAGAAGTGCCGGGTGCGTCTCGGCGCAGTTCCCTATGAGCCCGATTGACAGAGGCCTCTTCCTCTTCTTGGCGTCCATGGCCGCCTTCAGGGCGTCGTCCAGGTCGTCCATCATGACGTCGCAGTAGCCTACCTTGACCCTGCGCTGGATGCGCGTCCTGTCGCACTCGACCGCGAGGCAGACGCCGCCGTTCATCGTGACGGACAGGGGTTGCGCTCCTCCCATGCCCCCGAGGCCGCCCGTGAGGACCAGCCTGCCCTTGAGGGTCCCGCCGAAGTTCTGCCTCGCGCAAGCTGCGAAGGTCTCGTAGGTCCCCTGGATGATTCCCTGCGTCCCTATGTACGCCCAGCCGCCCGCGGTCATCTGGCCGTACATGATGAGCCCCTTTGCCTCGAGCTCGTGGAAGACCTCCCAGGTCGACCATCTGGGGACCAGGTGCGAGTTCGCGGTGAGGACCCTCGGGGATGCCTTCGTGGTCCTGAAGACGCCGACGGGTTTGCCCGATTGCACGAGCATCGTCTCGTCCTCATCGAGTTCCGTCAGGGTCCTGACGATTGCGTCGTAGCAGTCCCAGTTCCTGGCCGCCTTGCCGGTCCCTCCGTATATGATGAGGTCCTCCGGCTTCTCGGCGTTCTCCAGGTTGTTCTGGAGCATCCTGAGGATGGCCTCCTGCCGCCATCCTTTGCAGACCAGCTTCTTCCCCCTTCTGGCCTTGACCTTCATGTTGAGTCCCACCTTCCGCAGACGGTTGTCACGATAAGAGGCTTTTGGACCCAACCAGGGGAGGGTTTATCATAGGGGTGGGGGATGGGGCCGCATAGATGTTCGACATACCGACCGTGCTCACGGCAGAGGAACTCCTGGACAAGGCGTTCAAGCAGGCCTCGAAGGTGGACCTGTCAAGGGACACGAGGCTCGACACTGTCAAGGAGATCAACATTGCCAAGCTGAAGAGCTCGAGCGACATAATCGTCAGCACGATGGGACGGTACGTCAAGACATTCCCAAGCCTCAACAGGCTCAGCCCGTTCTACTCGGAGCTCGTCGATGTGACGGTCGGGAACGACAAGCTGAAGAAGTCCCTCGGCGCGATGGACTGGTGCCGCGGGAACGTAGCACGCGTCTCCAAGGCGGCGGTGAAGCAGATCGCGGTGGCGAGGAGGATCCCGGAGGTCGACGAGGCCCGCAGGGCGGCCTACGGGAGGATGTCGTCCTTCGTCAAGCAGGTGGACAAGGAGCTCAAGTTCCTCTCGAAGGCCAGGAACACCATGCGCAAGTTCCCTACCATCGACCCCGCGGTCCCGACCATCGTCGTGGGGGGCGCGCCCAACGTCGGGAAGAGCCAGCTCGTCGCGCGCATATCCACCGCCAAGCCGCGCGTCGCCGTCTATCCGTTCACGACCCAGGAGATATCCGTCGGGACGTTCAACAAGAAGTACCTCAGGTACCAGGTCATCGACACGCCCGGTCTTCTGGACCGCCCCCTCGACGAGAGGAACGCAATCGAGATTAGGGCCATCCTGGCGCTCAAGCACCTCGCACATGTCATCGTCTTCGTCATCGATCCCTCGGAGACCTGCGGCTACACCATGGAGCAGCAGATGCACCTGCTGGCCGACGTGAAGCGGGAGTTCCCGAAGGCCACCATCATAGAGGTCGAGAACAAGTCCGACCTCGTCAAGACCGAGAGCGGGAGGCCGAGGATATCCGCGGAGACGGGCGAGGGCGTCCCGGACATCGTGGAGATGATCCTCGCGGCCCTGAAGGCCCGCCCTCAGCAACGCTTATAGTCGTCGTGCCCGATTCGCTTCCGGGATAGCACATCTGAAGGCCGCCGCGGCGCGGAGGGATGGGGGCAGTGTTCTCCACGCCAGCGTGCAGGGGGCAGTGAATGAAAGGGGTTGTGTGCAGCGAGTCCATGGAGGAGTACTTCTCCGAGCTGAAATCTCAGGCCGACCGCTGCTACGAGATCGCGGGGAGGGCCCGCATGAGGGGGATGGACCCCGAGCTCACGGTCGAGATCCCCCAGGCCTCGGACCTCGCCGCACGTGTCGAGAAGCTCCTCTACGAGTGGGACGTAGAGGGGGTCGCCGAGCGCATCAGGGAGCTGAGCAAGGACCACAACAGGGAGGAGGTCTCCCTGCTCATCGCCAAGGAGTACGCCAAGCTCCCCGCCAAGTCAACTGAGTTCGCGATCGAGAGGGCCATCAGGGTGGGCCTCGCGGTCCTCACCGAGGGTATCCTAGTCGCCCCGCTGGAGGGCATAGCCAATGTCACCCTGGGACGGAACGGGGACGGGTCGGAGTATGTAACAGTCTTCTTCGCCGGACCGATTCGGTCCGCGGGCGGCACAGGCCAGGCCATGAGCGTGCTCATCGCCGACGTCGTCCGCCGGGAGCTCGGCCTCGGGCGCTACCAGCCCACCACTGGCGAGGTCGAGAGGCTGAAGGAGGAGGTCCCACTCTATAAGTCCGCCCAGCACCTGCAGTACACCCCGACGAACGAGGAGATCGAGATCATCGCGAAGAACGTCCCGATATGCATCGACGGGGAAGGGACGGAGGACGTGGAGATCCAGGGTTACCGCGACCTGCCGAGGATACCCACCAACAAGGTCCGGGGAGGCGCCTGCCTCGTGCTGGCCGAGGGGCTCTGTCTCAAGGCGCCGAAGGTCCAGAAGCACGTCAAGCGCCTCGGGATCGACGGCTGGGGATTCATAGACGAGTACCTGAACCGGAAGAAGAAGGGCACCGCGGAGGCAGGGGCCGAGATATCCCCGAGCGCGAAGTTCCTCAAGGACATGCTGGCCGGAAGGCCTGTCCTCTCCTACCCGTCCAGGATCGGCGGGTTCAGGCTGAGGTACGGACGCACAAGGGCCACTGGCCTCGCCGCCATCGCGATGAACCCCGCGACCATGTACATGCTGGACGAGTTCGTCGCCATCGGGACTCAGGTCAAGATCGAGCGGCCAGGCAAGGCCGGGGCCATCACCCCGTGCGACGTGATCGAGGGGCCGATCGCGCTGCTCGACAACGGCGACCTGGTCCAGGTCAACACGGTCGAGGAGGCGAAGGCCGTCAAGGGCCAGGTCAAGGAGATAATCGACGTCGGGGAGCTGCTGATCCCATACGGCGAGTTCGTCGAGAACAACCACCTGCTCATGCCGCCTGGCTACTGCCTGGAATGGCACAAGGAGGAGCTTCTTGAGAAGTGCGACCGGCTGCCCGACGACTGGGAGTCCCCCACCTTCGAGCGTGCGGTCGAGATGTGTCACGATCACAAGGTGCCCATGCACCCCCGCTTCAACCTCTTCTGGTACGACCTCACGAGGGACGACGTCCTGCACGTGAGGGAGCGGACCCTGGGCTCGGGGAGGATGGATGGCCCCTCGCTCGTCCTCCCGGACGAGCCACGCCTGAAGGACATCCTTGAACGCCTCGGCGCGCTTCACAGGAGGCTGGAGGGCTCCCTGGTCGTGGGAGACCTCTCGGTCCCTCTGCTCTTCGCCCTGGGCCTCTCCTGGGACGGGGGCTCGATGAGGCCCCTGTCGGCCGAGGTCCCGGACGCTGAGAAGCCCGTGGAGCTGGTCTCGGCCATGTCAGGGGTGGACTTCAGGCCGCGGGCCGTCACCAGGATCGGCGCGCGAATCGCCAGGCCAGAGAAGGCCAGGGAACGGCTCATGTCGCCACCGCCCCACGCCCTCTTCCCCGTGGGCATGGCGGGGGGGCCGAAGAGGGTCGTGAACCAGGCCGCTGCCGCAGGGACCGTCAGGGTCGAGATCGGCGAGCGGTCGTGCCCCATGTGCCGCAGGAAGACCTTCATGACCAAGTGCAGCTGCGGGTCGCACACGGTCCCGCTCGGCACCTCGTCCCCGGAGGACATCCCCGTCGGGGACATGCTGGAGTCGGCGTTCGACCTCCTGCGCGAGAAGCGCTCCATGGAGATCAAAGGCGTCCAGGGGATGATATCGAAGAACAAGACCCCGGAGCCACTGGAGAAGGGGGTCCTCAGGGCCAAGCACGAGCTCTTCGTGTTCAAGGACGGGACGATCAGGGTGGATGCCACCGACGTCCCGCTCACCCATTTCAGGCCATCCGAGGTGGGGATCGACGTCGAGACCGCGAGGCGCCTCGGATACGTCAGGGACCACGTCGGGAAGGAGCTCACATCGCCCGACCAGCTCGTCGAGCTCAAGGTCCAGGACATAATCGTCCCCGAGTCGGTCGCGGACTACCTCGTGAGGACCACCAGGTTCGTCGACGACCTGCTCGTGAAGTTCTACGGGCTGGACGCCTTCTACGGGATAACGGAGAAGGAGGACCTCGTTGGACACCTGGTCGTGGGCCTCGCCCCCCACACCTCGGGCGGCGTGCTGGCGAGGATGGTCGGCTTCTCGGACGCCCACGCGGGCTACGCCCACCCGTTCTTCCACGCCTCGAAGCGCAGGAACTGCGACGGGGACGAGGACTCGATAATCGTGCTCATGGACGCGCTCCTCAACTTCTCGCGTTCCTTCCTGCCGGAGAAGAGGGGCGGCCTCATGGACGCCCCCCTCGTCCTGACGACGCGGCTCGACCCGAACGAGATAGACAAGGAGGCGCACAACCTCGACGTCCTGGGCAGGTACCCTCTCGACTTCTACAGGGCGACGCAGAGGTACGCCCATCCGAAGGAGGTCGAGGCGTCGATGGACCTGATATCGGCGAGGATAGGCACTGTCCTCCAGTACGAGGGGCTGGGCTTCACGCACGAGGTCTCCGACATCTCCAGTGGGCCGATAAGCTCCGCCTACACCTCCCTGGGCTCCATGGACGAGAAGCTGGACGCGCAGATGGCGCTGGGCATCAAGATCAGGGCGGTGGACGCGGCGGACATGGCCCACAGGGTCATAACGAGGCACCTGCTCCCGGACATCCAGGGTTCCCTGAAGACCTTCACAGGCCAGTCTCTGAGGTGCCCCAAGTGCGGCGAGAAGTACAGGCGCATACCCTTGAAGGGGACCTGCTACTGCGGCCACAAGCTCACCCTCACGGTCTACGAGGCGAGCGTCAGCAAGTACCTGGAGAAGGCCAAGAGCCTGGGCGCGACGTTCGAGGTGCCGAACTACACGCTTCAGAGGATACAGCTGCTCGAGAGCTCGATAAACTCGCTCTTCCAGTCCGACAAGGTGAAGAACGCGAAGCTCGACGAGTTCCTGTGAGCCTTCATTCCTCGAGCTTGGAGATCTGCTCCCTCAGCCCGTCGAAGCTCTCCTCGAGGATCTTGAGGCCGCGGATGACGACCTCCTTCGCTGTGAGGGACCCGTCCGTCTCGAACCTGAAGAGGACCTTCGTCGGGTCCGCGGTGACCTTGATCGCGCCCGCGTCGCACATCTCGACGCAGCTGTTGCAGAGGTTGCAGCGCTCGGGGTGCTTGGCCACGATCTTCTTGTCCTCCTTGGCCAGGACGCCCTTGGGGCAGTGCTTCACGCAGCTCTCGCCGAGGTCGCACTTCGCGTGGTTCATCTCGATCTTGGCGAAGTACCTGTAGCCCGCGCCTATGGCCGCCTGCCACTTCGCGTGCTGCTTGCCCGTGCCGAGCTCCGCCGTCGCGTAGACGAGCAGCGCCTGGTCGGCGTTGAGCTTGACAATCGGGATGAGGTCGTCCTTGACCTTGAGCTTCTCGTTGCCGATCGGCTCCAGGTCGCCGGAGTAGACCGTGCACGGCCCCTTCTTGTTGAGCGAGTACATTATCGTGCAGCTCGGGCATCCCTCGCCCTTGCAGCCGCACTTCGAGCGGTAGGTGAAGATGTCCAGGTCGGTCGGGACTGGCACCAGTGAGAGCCTGTGAGCGACGACCTCGTCGAACAGCGGCGAGACGCTCTCGTAGGCCTGGTTGTTCTCGTCCATGATCGGCCCGAGGTGGAACTCGACGTTGTCGATGGCCATCTTCGGGACCTCCGAGACTATCGTCCGCCTCAGAGCGTTGACGAAGCTCGGGTTGGTGTCGCTTATGACCATCTGCGCCTTGGTGGGCGTCATCTCGACTATGTCGACCTTCATCTGGAACCACTACTCTACACTCTGCGGCCCCTTCTGCCGCCCTTCTTCTTCGTGCCGTCGTGGGGCACGGGGGTGACGTCCTCGATCCTGCCGATCCTCATGCCGGCCCTCGCGAGGCCCCTGATGGCCGCCTGGGCACCCGGGCCTGGCGACACCGACCTGTTGCCGCCTGGAGCGCGGACCTTGACATGGATGCTGTCAATGCCCTTCTCCTTGGCGACCTCGGCGACCTTCTCGGCCGCCTTCATGGCCGCGTACGGGGACGCCTCGTCCTTGGCCGCCTTGACGACCATGCCGCCCGTGGCCTTCGTTATGGTCTCGGCCCCGGTGATGTCCGTGACCGTGATTATGATGTTGTTGTAGCTGGCGTAGATGTGCGCGATACCCCACTTGCCCATCCGTCTCACTCCTTCTTCTCGGGTTCCTCTGCCTCAGGGGCCGGGGTCGGGGCCTCTATGTCCCCTTCCTTCTCCTCCTTCAGCTCGGTCTTGATGATCTTCTTGAGCTTGGGCTTCGCGACATGGATCTCGTCCTTCTCCTTCGCGGCGACCCTCGCCTCCTCCGCGGCCTTGAGCTTGGCCAGCTCTTCCGGCTTCGGCCTGGAGGGGTGCAGCTCGTTGGTGAGCGGGGAGTTGCCGTGGTACGTTATGGCCTCCTCCTCGCCCCTCTTGACCATGTAACCTGGGATCGTGACCTTCCTTCCGTTCAGGGACGCGTGCCCGTGGACAATGAGTTGCCTCGCCTGGCTCGGCGTGTATGCGAGCCCCTTCCTGTAGAGGACCGTCTGGAACCTCCTAGCGAGGAGCGCCTCCGTGTTGATGGCCAGGACGTCGTTCAGGGTAGCCCCCTCCGTCGGCAGCAGCGCCATCTTGGCGCAGCGCTTCAGGAGCTGCTCCGTCTCGACCTTGGCCTGAGGGTCGCCCGCCCTGATGCGCGCCTGCAGGTCCCTGCTCTGCGCCCTCAGGACCCTGACGAACGACTGCGCCCGCCAGAGCTCCCTCTTGTTCTTGAGCCCGTACTTCATGAGGAGCTCGTTCTCGGCCTTGATCCTGTCGCCCTCCCAAGGGTGGGCCGGAGTGTCGTACTTCCTTCTAGAGAACTTCGGGTCGCCCATGGGTCATCTACTCCTTCTTCTCCGCGGGGGCCGTCGCCGGGCCCTCCTGCTTCCTCATGACTCCCATGGTCATGCCCGTCCTTCCGTTCGCCCTGGTGCGCTGGCCGCGGACCTTCTGGCCCTGCTCGTGCCTGACGCCCTTGTAGCACCTGATCATCCTCATGAGGTTGACATCGTCCCTCTTGTAGAGGTCGACGTCGACGCCTACGACATGCATGTCCGCGCCGGTCGACCAGTCGTGCTGCCTGTTGATCATCCAGTGCGGTACCTTCTCGCTGTACTCGGAGATGAGCTTCTCCAGCTCCTCCGTCTTGCTCTCTGGGAGGTCGCCGATCTTGACGTTCCTCGGAACGTTGGCCATGCGGGAGATGATCTCCGCCGTGCGGATCCCGACGCCCTTCACCTGGTTGAGCCCGATGACGATGGACTTGTTGCCGTCCACGTCCGTGCCCAGCAACCTGACGATGTACCTGAAGTTCTCGTCCCTCTTCTGCACCGGGGCCGAGGGCTTCTGCTCTCCCTTCTTCTCGCCCTCCTTACCCTTCGGGGCCTTGGCCTTTGGTTCCTTGGTCATCTCGGGCAAACGGCAACCTCCGCGCTGTGTGATGCAATGCTCTCCTGACCAGACCACTGGTCTGTCTGGAGCGCAAACTCCCCGACACACTAAGGTGTATAAAACAGTTGTGCTTCGTACGCTTGTGGGATTGCGTCGCGGTCCGATGCCTCCAGACATGAGCTGGCTCGCCCGGTCAAGGCCTCTTCCGCCCCCTCGCGGCCTCCCTGTCCACGACCTTGGTGAGCTCGGCCGCGGCCTGGTCCATGGTCACCGGGATGTCCTCCACGGGATAGCCCATGCCTGCGATCCGGTCGAAGAGCCTCGTGACCTGCGGGACCTCGAGTCCGACCTTCGCCAACTCCTCTCTCCGGGATATCAGGTCCGCCATGCCCCCCTCCATGACCGGGGAGACGTCGAGGACGACCGCCCTGTCCACGACCTCGGCGACGGCGTCGAGATCGTGGGTCGCTATGAGCATGGTCCTGTCCATGGCCCTCATGAGCTCGACCAGCTCCCTCCTCGACCTCGGGTCCAGGCCCGCCGTGGGCTCGTCGAGCAGGAGGACCGTCGGGTCCATCGCGAGTATGCCCGCGATGGCGACCCGCTTCTTCATCCCGTGGCTCAGCCGGTGCGGTCTCCTGGGCGCGAGATGCTCGGCACCCACGCTCCGGAGCGCCCTCAAGGCCCTTCCCTCGGGATCGTCCAGTCCCAGATTCCTCGGCCCGAACTCCACGTCCTCGGCGACGGTCGGCATGAATAGCTGGTCGTCGGGGTCCTGGAACAGAAGTCCCAGAGACCTCCTGGCCTTGTCCGCGCCCGACTCGTCGAGGAGGCTGCCCATGACCTTCACCGTGCCCTCGAAGGGCATCCTGAAGCCCGCGATGAGATGGAGCAGGGTCGACTTGCCCGCGCCGTTGGGGCCTATGATGGCGATCTTCTCCCCCTCGTCCACCTCGAGATGGATGTCCTTGAGGGCGACGGTCCCGTCCTCGTACGCGTATGCGAGGCCCTTGATCTCGAGTGCCTTCATGCCAGCACCCCCGCCTGGAAGACCAGGAGCAGCGCGGCCGTGGTCGCGAACCAGGCGACGAATGCGGCCTCTGCCGCGCCCATCCCCCTGGGCGCCCTGAACCTGAACTGGCCGTCGAACCCCCGGCTCTTGAGCGCCTCGTAGGTCCTGTCCGCCCTGCCGGAGGACCGGACGAAGGTCATGCCGGCCGAGTACCCGAGGGTCTTCATGGCCCTCCTGTCCAGGATGCTCCTGCCTCCGGAGAACGCGCGCGCCTTCCGCGCGACGGCCATCCTGGCTGACTCCTCCCCGAGGACGAGTATGAACTTGTATGTCAGCATGAGGAGCGTGGTGATGACGGCCGGGACCTTGAGCCGTCTCAGCCCGGCGAAGAGGTCGTAGGTGTCGGTCGCGCTAGCGAGCACGAGCAGGGCGATCACGCACGAGCTGGTCCTCAGGAACATCTCCGCCGCCCTCATGTACCCGGACACCAGGAAGACCGAGACAGCGGCTATTGCTATGAACGGGAGCGCGCCCGCGTACGCCTTGGCCAGATGCAGAGGAGGCACCTGGCTCATCGCCGCGAACGCGATGGACAGCCCGAGGGAAAGCACCAGTAGGGCCGGGTCGGTGAGGAGCGCCGTCGCGACGACGAAGGCGATGACCCCGGCGAGCTTCGCGCGGGAGTCGAGGCCGTGGAGCCAGGTCCCCCTGGCGTACTCGTCGAGTTCCTCGGCTTTCACCCTGTGCCCTCTGACGTGCGCGACCAGCATCCTAGATCAATCCATGGTCTTGGCGCCACCCATGAGCCTCAGCAGGCCAATCGATGCCAGGGCCGTGGCGACGAACCCCAGCACCCCGGCGAACAGGGCGGCGAAGTAGTTCTCCCCGTAGCTGAAGGGGGACTCGATGATCGCGTCTCCCTCCTCGACGCCCGACTCCGTCATGGTGGCCTCGAGGCCGTCCTCGCCATCCGCCGAGTACATGAAGTACAGCGGGAGTGCGAGGGCGAAGACCACCAGGACCGCGAGGGTCGCCTTGGCGATGTTCGATGAGAGGAATCCCATCAGGCCGGTCCGCGGCTCTGCCTTGTCCAGCCTCCTTGAGAACGCCTCAGGGGCGGTGTACCAGACATAGGAGACTATCGTCGCCGTTATGACGGCCTCGCCGACCCCTATGATGGCATGGTACCCGAGCATGGCGGGTACTGAGACGCTCGCCGCGATTCCGTAGGCGCCGCCCGAGACGGCGTAGCTGACCGCGAGCTCGGCCGTGCACGCAGCCGCCGCTAGGAACACCGACCCCCAAGCCCCGGCCGCGATCGCCAGGGTCAATCCTGGGTCGAGCTTCCCGTCTGTCTGCGCCTTCCCGCGCACGAGCACGTGCCTCATGAGGGTGTAGACGCCCCAGCCTGAGAGGGGGGCGATGACCGCCATGTTCACGGCGTTGAGGCCGAGTGCGGTTATCCCGCCGTCCCCGAACATTAGTCCCTGTATGGCCAGTATGACCGTCATCCCGATCATGGCGGCCACCGGCCCGACCATGATTGCCATAAGCGCGCCCCCTATCAGGTGGCCCGTCGTGCCTCCCCCTATCGGGAAGTTCAGCATCTGCGCGACGAACACCCCCGCGGAGAGGACCGCGAGCTTCGGGAGGTCCTTCTCCTTCAGGGAACCCTTGGAGATGAACAACGCTATTGCCATCGCCACGACGAACTCGATCCAGCCCAGCAGCGCCACGTTCGGGTCCATCAATCCGTCTGGTATGTGCATCCAGTCACCCTTGTGTAATACAATTCAGAATTTTCGTAATACGCGTATGCCGCTCGGCTATTTAGCCTCTCCTGTGCACGCGCCCCCTCGCGTGACAAGCATTATCGGCAGCCGTCACGTTCACTGTGCGATGGCGGACAAGACGAGGATCTCGCTGAGCGTGTCGAAGAAGCTGATGGACCAGTTCGACGAGATGGCCAGGGTCCTGGGCCACCCGACCCGGTCCAAGGCCGTCAGCGAGGCGATGAGGGAGTTCGTCTCGAGCAAGAACTGGGACCTGGCGAAGGATGGGGTCGTCCCAGGCGTCATCCTCATCACGTACGACCACCACGCGCGCGGTATCAACCAGGCATTGACTGAGCTCCAGCACGACTTCCCCGACGCGGTCACGGCCACGATGCACATCCATCTCTCGAAGCACACGTGCCTCGAGGTCATCGCCTTCAGGGGCGACTCGCAGCGCATACGCGCGCTCGCCAAGACCCTGCAATCGCAGAAGGGCGTCCTCGACCTCAAGCTCGTCTCCTCGCCGCCGTGAGGGCCGGCCGACCGCTCTCCGAGACAGTTCTACGATAAATGTGCAATCGGCAGGCCAACCCTTGAACTAGAGGAGCATAAAAGGCATGGCGCACCCCACCCTTTTCGCGCCCTTCTCGGCCCGTCGAACGCCTCTAGGGGTGTCCGCCGATGAGGATCAGGACGATGGCGGTCCCGAGCCCCGCGATGACGAACCGGAGGCCGGTGTAGACGAGCATCTCCTTGATCAGGCTGCCGAGGTAGGCGCCTAGGACGAACAGGAACGCTATCGTGATGGCTATCCCCGTGGCGACGGCCTCGTCCACGGGAAGGAAGTAGAACGGCACGAGCGGGACGAGCGCTGCGAGCATCGGCGCGACACCGTGTGAGATCGAGCTGACCATGATGCTGACGTTGATGGCCTCCCTCCTGGTGCCCTCGACCGGCCTGAGCATGGCCCTCTCGAGCTCCCTGTGGGTCAGGAGGTGCTCGACCCTCTCCGCCTCGTAGGCGCCCACCGTGCTCGAGACGGCGAGGGCGACCGCGCCGGCGAAGCCGGCGCCGAGAATGAGCTGCTTGACATACACCGGGTCGGTGGCACCCTCGGCGACGTAGGCGCCGAGTATGACCCCTAGTATCGTGAGCGCGCCGTCGAAGGCCCCTATCACGAAGTACCTCCTCGCGATCGCCCCCGACTTGGTCAGCGTGAACAGGAACCGCATCTTCTTGATAGACTCGGAGATCTTGCTCATCCAGTCCTCACTTCTTCCTCAAGGCCGCCCTGACGGCCTCGACAAGCCCGTCCATGGCCGGTTCTATCTTCGAGGCGTCCGGGCCGCCTCCCTGCGCGAAGTCCGGCTTGCCCCCGCCTGAGCCGCCGACGCCCTTGAGCGCCTCGGATATGAGCTTCCTGCAGTCGACCGTCTCGACGTCCGAGCTCCTCGCGAGGACCATCTTGGCCCCCTGCTGGTCGGAGCCCAGCACGGCCACGGTCTTCGGCTGGGCTATGAGCTCCTTCGCCAGGTTGACGAGGTGCTTCATGTCCTCCGACTGCATGTGCCTGACGACCCTGACGCCCTCGACGGTCTCTGCCCTCTTGACGAGGTCGCCGACCGTCTCTCCGACCATGCCCTTCTTGATGCCGTCCAGCTCCCGGCGCATCTCCCTGCCGTCGGCGAGGACCTTGGTCACCGCCGACACGAGCCCGTCGGGCGTGGTCATGAGCATGCCGCTGGCGGTGCCCGTCGCGAGAGCTAGGCGCATGTTGTGCTCGACGGCCGCCATGCCGGCGACGAACTCGAGCCTGACGACGCCGTCCTGGATGCGCTTCGAGCCTGTGATCGTGATGGACCCCACCTCGAGGGTGTTCCTGCAGTGGATGCCGCCGCACGCCTCGACGTCGAAGTCGCCTATGCGGACGACGCGTATCTCCTTGCCCGGGACCGCCCCTCCCTGGTAGAGCCTGAAGCCGTACCTCTTCTCTGCGGCGGTCCTCTCCATGAACGGCCCCTGGATCTTGATTGCCTTCAGGACGGTCTCGTTGGAGATGCGCTCGATGGCCTCGAGCTCCTGGGGCGAGAGGTCGGCGAAGTGGGTGATGTCCAGCCTTGCCGAGTCGGCCGCCTTGTGCGCCCCGGTCTGCCAGACGTGGTTGCCGAGGACCTTCCTCGCGGCCCCGTTGATGATGTGCGTGGCCGTGTGGTGCCTCTGGAGCCTGCGCCTGCGGTCCTCGTCGATGGTGCAGGTTATGAGCTTGCCCTCCTTGGCCTGCATCTCGCCCTCGACCTTGTGGACGACGATGTTCCCGACCTTGTCGGCGCGGACGACCTTCATGTCCTTCATCGTTCCCGCGTCGCTCTCCTGGCCACCGCTCTCGGCGTAGAAGTGGGTCTTGTCGAGGACGACCAGGTCGCCTGCGACGTGGAGGACCTTGGCCCTGAACCTGTACTTGTAGGGCTCCTTGTAGAACATGAGCTTGGTCGGCGGCAGGTCCTTGGGGAGGTCCGTGGGCGCCTCCTCCTCCTTGTCCTCTTTCGACTTCGAGTGCCTGGCAGCGACCTGCATGTAGAAGTCGTCCGGGATCTTGACTGGTCCGGACGCGAACTCGGCGACGACCTCGGGGTTCAGCCCGTGCGAGTCGTAGAGCTCTATGAGGTCCTCGGTCGAGATGCCCCTGTGGTCCGCCTTCGCGGACGCCTCGAGTCGCTTGACTATGCTCTGTCCCTTGGTGAGCGTCTCGGAGTACTTCTCCTGCTCGACGTCGACCAGCTTGACGATCTCGTCCCTGTTCTCCTTGACGTCGGGGAACTGCTTCGCGAAGTAGTCGACCTGCATGGCGACTATGTCCGAGAGCTTCCCCTTGATCCCGAGCTGTGCCAGCTCCCTGAGGGCCCTCCTGACCAGCAGCCTGGCGAAGTATCCCTGGCGGACGTTAGACGGCACGACGCCGTCGCTGAGCATGAACATGAGGGCCCTGGTATGGTCGCAGACGACGTACATGCTCTCGGCGGGCTTGATCTGCGCCATGAGGTCCTCGGCCTTCATGCCGAGCCTCGCGGCGGTGTCTCCCCTGAGCGCGCGTATGTCCGCGGCGTTCTCTATCTTCATCGACCCTGCGACCTTCGAGTACTCTGCCAGGGTGGCGTGGTCGAGGGTTACTCCGGACATCTCCTTGAGCTTGGCGAGGACGTCGCCGAAGACCGCCTCGTACGCGGAGGTCGTCCCCTGTGACATCCAGGTGAGCCTCTCGAGCCCGTAGCCGGTGTCGACGACCTGCATGTCCAGCGGCTTGAGCTGGCCGTTGCCGGTCGAATAGCTCATGAAGACGAGCGTGGCGACCTCGACCCCTCCGAGGAGCACCTCGAGGCAGGGGCCGGCGTTCCCGCCGCCCTCCCACCATGCCTCGGAGTAGTTGACCGCCTTGGGGTCCAGGCCGTGGACCTTGGTGAGGAACTCGTGGCAGAGCTCCGTGGTCCGGTCCTTGAAGTAGATCTCCTTGCCCTTCTTGTTGAAGACATGGTGGGCCATCATCTCGAACATGGTGAGATGGGAGCCGGTCTTGCCCACATTGTCGATGTCGTTGAACCTGACGCAGGTCTGCGATATGCCGAGAGGGTTGGCCGGCGGCTCCACGACCCCCTGTATGACCCAGGGCTGGAAGCCGTAGATGCTCGCCTGGGTGAAGAAGACGTCGTCCCTCCACCTTGCGGTGATCGGGTACCTCGCGATGCGCGTGTGCCCGTTCCTCTCGAGGAAGGAGAGGAAGCTCTCGCGCATCTCGTGGACGTCCATCTTCTGCTTGAAAAGCGGGTTCCCGATGAACGTGTACTCGACGCAGGGCGCCTCGCCGCAGAGGTCGCCGTCCCCGAGGGTCCAGAAGTACTTCCCGCACTTCCTGCACTGGCGCCTCTGGAAGCCGTCCCTCTTGAAGAACTCTAGCTCGTAGTCCTTCGTATCCATACGCTTGCTGCATGAGTCGTCAGGATTTAACGGTTTGCCGGGGGCAGGGGCCATCCTGGCTCGCGCTGATTAAAATAAGAAATACTTGAATAAATCTTCTCGCGGTCGTCCAGTCAGGGGAAGGCGAAGCCCGGGTCCGCCAGGGACGCCTTGATGTCCTCGACCTGCCTCCCCTCGGCGATGGCCTTCGAGATCTTTGGCCAATCCTTCTTCGTCCCGAGGAGTATCGCCCCTATCAGCTTCCCGTCCTTCAGCACGAACTTCCTGTAGACCTTGCGGTCTGGCGAGACGGACCGTATCTCCTCGAACCCCGTCTCCGGTGTCTCGTGCTCGCTCCTCACGGTGCCCATGGACGACATGTCGAGCCCGGCCACCTTGAGCGTGTTTGACGGGATGGTCCCCCTGTACTCGGGGGCCGGCTGCCCGAGGATTGCCTTTGCCGCGATCCTCGCCTGCTCCAGCGCGGGAGGGATGATGCCCCAGGTCTTCCCCCCGAGCTCAATGACGTCGCCGACGGCGAAGACGTCCGGATTCGAGGTGCGCAGCGTGCCGTCCACTGCCAGACCACGGCCGACCTTCAGCCCCGCCTCCTTGGCAAGGGCGAAGTCTGGTCTCGCCCCCGCGGAGACGACGACCATGTCGCACTGGACGGTCCTGCCGTCCTTGAGCCTGATGCCCTCCACGGCGGTCGCGCCCAGGACCTCCTCCGTCTCCGCCTTGGTCATCACCTCGAGTCCGAGCCCCTCAAGCCAGGTCCGGAGCATGGCTGCGCCCTCGTGGTCCAGCTGTCTCATGAGCAGGTGCTCGGCGTACTCGAGTATCGTGACCCTGAGACCCTTGTGACGGGCGGTCAGAGCCCTTGCGGTCTCGAGCCCCAGTAGCCCTCCTCCGATGACGGCCACATGGGTGGATTTCTCGGCAGCCTCCCTGATCCTGCGAGCGTCCTCGAGGGTCCTCAGCGTGAAGACCCTTTGCTTCGGCAGTCCCTTCAGCGGGGGGAGGAACGCGGTGGCCCCGGTGGCTATGACGAGCTTGTCGAACGCGTGGCGCACCCCCTTGACTGAGAGGGTCTTGCCCGCGAGATCGAGCCGTTCGACCCTCGACGACAGATGGACGCGGATCCTGTTCTTGTCGTACCAGTCCTTCGGATAGAAGGTCATCCCGGCCTCGTCGACGGTTCCCGCGAGGAAGTCGATGAGCTTCGGCCTCGCGTAGTACGGCTCCATCTCGTCCGAGAAGATGTCTATCTCCACCGCAGGGCCAGCGTCCCTGACCGCCTTGGCCACGTTCGTCCCCGCGACGTTCCCGCCTACGATTGCCAGCTTCGTGATACCACCGCTCTGTGTCCGAGTGGATGGGTTCGACCGCAATTAAGCTTGCGCGAGCGGCATGCCATGATAACGGTTAACTACTGAGGAACGACATCCTGGGTCGAGAGAAATGGCGCGGAGATGTTCCTTTTGCGGGAAGGACAGTCCAGATGATTCTGCGTACTGCAACTATTGCAGCAGGCCCTTGGAGGTGGATCTCATCTGCCCCAAGTGCGGGACCAAGAACCCCAGCTACGGAGTGTACTGTGGCTCGTGCGGGTCGGAGCTGCCTAAGGTCGAGAGGCCGCCGGCACCCCCGATTCCCGCGATGCCTCCAGTCACACACCCTTCCAGGATCGAGGGGCAGGTCCTTGCCCCGAACGCGTGTCCGCACTGCGGGTCGCGGGTCTCGGTCTACGATTTCGAGTGCCCCAGCTGCAGGCGTGTGCTCATGGGGGACGACACGGAGTCCTTGGCCGGAGGCTACGACGGCCCGCCGGAACCCGCCCTCACAGGGACGTTGCTCGCCGCGGGGGTCCTGCTGATCCTGACGGGCATCATGGCGATCGCCCAGGGAAGCCTGTACCTGATGGCCAGCAGCATCGCAACTCAGATCGACGCCCCCGTGGGCGGCGTGACATGCTGCGGGATCTTCAGCGGGCTCTTCGGGCTGGCGGCCATCTTCGGAGGATACCAGTGTGTCTCCAGAGGGAGCTGGATGTTCGCCATGCTCGGCGCCATCCTCGCGATGCTCAGCATAGCGTTCCTGGTCGGGTTCATCCTGGGCCTCATCGCCCTGATACTAGTGGCCGTTTCGAAGAGCGAGTTCAATGATTAGACGGAAGGCACCGAGATGAGGACCTGCGACCTGTGCGGGAAGGAGATCCCGGAGACTGCATCATACTGCCTCGGGTGTGGCACGAAGCTGCCCGCGAGGGAGGACCCGAAGTGCCCCAGCTGCGGGCACACCAATCCGCGGGACGCGAGGTTCTGCGGCTCATGCAGGGGCATCCTCCCGTCCTGGGACGCGCCGAAGGTCGCGACCGCGCCTCCACCGCCGGTCCAGGAGCCG
>JALOTO010000092.1 GCA_025457845.1 Thermoplasmata archaeon
TTCCATCCGTAAGCGGATGGAAGGGCCAAAACAGTATTATCCCGGTCCATTGTTCTACTGGCAGCCAGAGGGGATGCGCTCCGGGGCACCAGCGAGTCATTACACGGATTGATAACGGGGTGATGTCCCTCTATAAACCGAAGAGGACGATAAGGTACTGAGATGACCTCTACGTATAGAGCGGCTGTAACGTCACCCGACCGTACGCTCGAGAGGCCCTTGCCCTACGCAACGACCGCCTGTGGAGCCCTGAACCCCGAGCGCCTGCTCTCGATCGCCGTCGTCATGCTCTTCGTCCTTTCATCCTTCGTCATCCTAGCGTCGACGGCCTCCGCGTCCGGGCCGGACGGGGCGGTCACATCGTCCGCCTCGGAGTCTCCCACCAGGACCCGTCTCTCCGGCACCGTCTGGGACTGGGAATCCATGGTGGACGACACCGGGACTGTCGGCGTCATCGTCTTCGTCTCAGACGACCTGTACGACTCCTCCGCGCTGGACCGGGCCATGGGCCTGATGTCATCCCCGGCGAGGCAGTTCGGCGGCAGCATCGACGGGTTCTCCGCGGCCCTGGACATCGACACGATCGAGGCCATCATCTCGTCGGAACCAGGCCTGACGGTGTATCCAGACCTTACACTCAACGCGACATACGTCGACGGGGTCACCCAGATCGGCGCGGACCAGATATGGACCATGACCGACTCGCACGGGTTCCCCGTCACCGGGACCGGCATAGTCGTCGCCGTGATCGACACCGGCATAGACTACACGCACCCAGACCTCGGCGGCGGCATCGGCCCCGCGTACAAGGTCCTGGGCGGGTACGACTTCGTCAACGACGACGACGACCCGATGGACGACAACGGCCACGGGACCCATGTCGCCGGCACGATAGCCGCCGACGGGGACATCGTCGGGGTCGCCCCAGGCGCGAGCCTCCTGGCCTACAAGGCCCTCGGTGCAGACGGCTCCGGGAGCATGAGCGACGTCATCGAGGCCATCGACGCTGCGATGGACCCGGACGGCGACGGCTCCACTTCGGATCACGCGGATATCATAAGCATGAGCCTCGGCGGCGAGGGCGAGGTCGACGACCCAGTGTGCCAGGCGGTCGAGGGCGCGACCGCGGCAGGCGTGACGGTCGTCGTCGCTGCGGGCAACTCCGGCCCCTCGATGGGCACGGTGAGCACGCCCGGCCTCGCAGAGAGCGCGATAACCGTAGGAGCGGTCGACGGCGACGGGTCGCTCGCCTCGTTCAGCTCCAGGGGCCCCACCGCGCAGATGGCAATCAAGCCAGAGATATCCGCCCCTGGCGTCGACATCCTCTCCACGTTCCCAGGCTCCGACTACGCCGTAATGAGCGGCACCTCGATGGCCACGCCGCATGTGAGCGGTGCGGCTGCTCTCCTGCTCCAGATGCATCCCGAGTGGACGCCCGGGATGCTCAAGTCCGCGATCGTCTCCGAGGCCAAGTCCATCACCGAGTCCATCTGGGCGGCCGGGTCCGGGCAGGTCTGGCTCCCGACCGCGATCGGGGCCACCATGTTCGCTTCGTCCCCTCTCGTCTCGTACGGCCTCTCCGGCGCGAGCGCCGTCGCCGTGGAGGTCACCAACTCGGGGACAGCATCGACCTTCTACGCCTCGAGCTCCGACCTCTTCTCCATGCTGCCCAACGGCACACTGCCGGGCACGGCATGGCAGAACGCCTCGTCCGTCTCCCCGACCTCCACGTACATCGCTCACGACGGGTCGAGCACCTTGACTCTCACGGTATCGCAGGTCCCCGTCGACTCGGAGGAGGGGTACTACTCCGGGTGGATAGTCCTCTCCTCCTCGGCCGGGGACATCAGCATCCCGTTCGGATACGCCGTCATGAGCATCCTCGAGGTGCACGTGTACGACATGGCCGGCGAGGAGGTATTCGACCCGTTCGGAGGGGTCTGGGTCTACGACCTGCCGGATGCGGACTTCGTCGCAGGCCTCCGGGGCTACCTGGCGCCCGTCCCGCCCGCGACCTTCTTCCTGCCTTCGGGCTACTACTCCGTCCACGCGATTGGGCACCAGCTCCTCTACACGTTCGACGACGCCTACGTCCTCTCGGGCACGGTCTCGGTCGGGAGGATGGACACCGTTGTGCTGGACCTGCTCATGGCCGACGCGCACGAGCTGACCATGGACATGGAGACGGAGGACGGCCTGCCCGTCTACGTCAAGGAGTACAGGGTCTACTGCAGGCATGAGGGCGTCAGGAACATCTCGTTCGACCTCACGGGCTCGGACTACTCGGTGGTCGGCTCAGAGGTCTTCTCGCTCCCCGTCTCCCACAAGGTCTACGTCAGCGACACCGACGCGCAGGTCGGCATATCGTACACCGGGTTCGCCTACACCCCCTCGATGTGGGAGTTCATGCAGCTGAACTGGGAGCACTGGTACGAGTACATCACGGGCGCGTCGACCGACTTCATGGTCGAGGCCAGCGCCGACCTCCAGTACCTCCTCGCGTGGGAGTTCCACGGCATAGACTCGTCCGTGCCTTCGATCCTGACCTGGGACGAGTCCACCTCCGCGGTCTTCGAGACCACCTACGACATCCCCGGCACCATCTCCAACCCGTGGTGCAACTGGGGCACTCACAGGGCGATGGGCGGCGACGCCACCTTCTTCGTCCGCAGGGACACGGACACCTCCCTCAGCCCGTTCTTCTCCGGCATGACCAGGACGACCGTCGTGTCCGGGACCTTCACCGAGCTGTACTTCCCCAGGAGCGTCTTCGGGGGCTACTCCGAGCGCGAGTACTATGTCGCGGACTACGACCACCTCGTGGAGTCATCGTCCTCGTCGGACATCCTCGTCCCAGACAGGAACTACATCACGGCCCTTGAGCCGACCTACGAGCTGGGCAGCATCGGGGCAGGTCCGTTCTATCCTTCCCTCTACACGGAGAACGACGAGACGGCGCTCGTCCTCCATCATCCCCTGCTCATGGACCAGTCCGGGGCCAGGGTCGGCGGGCAGTACGTCCCGTCCATGTACCTGTACAGGAACGGCGGGCTCGCCGGGATCTACCAGCTCTCGGAGTACCTCGCGAGGCCGGACGCCGTGCGCGTGGTCGACCTGTTCGGCGACGGCACCTACGTGGCCAAGATGGACTACACGCCCACATCGCAGATATCCGGGAGCGTGCACCTCGAGCTGGGGTTCACCACCCCCGCATCGGACCTCGACCCACCGAGGGTGACCGGGATGACAATGTCCCAGCGGTTCGTGCCCGGGGCGACGGTGCCCGTCACGATCGACGCGGTCGATTCGGCCTCGTCCGTGACCGTGGCGCTGAGCTGGCGCGCGGGCCCCGCGGACACCTGGAGGTCGCTGACGACATCCAAGGTCGGGGACTCCTACTCCGCGTCGATACCCACCACCGTCTCGACCGCGACGATCGACCTGCAGCTCACCGTGACGGACGCGTCGTCCAACTTCCTCTCTGCCACCATCACGACCGCCGCGATGGCCGAGGTCCCGGTCGACTTCGAGCTCGCGCCTCAGGATGACGCCGTCGAGTACAGGGACGCGTCGGTCCCCGTCGTGCTCGAGGGCGTCCTCAAGGACGCGTCCGGCGACCCGCTGAGCGCGACGGCCGCCGTGCCGCTAGAGCTGCTGGTCGGCGGCGAGAAGGTCGCCATGGTCCTGGACGAGTACGTCTCCGGGACGACGCACACCCACGACGGGAACATACTCTTCGAGTGGCGCCTGAACCCGACATCCCTCTTCACCGGCCTCGGCCAGACGGTCACGGTCACTGTCTCCTTCGACCTGGGGGTCTACGAGCCGGTCACCAGGACCTTCACGCTCACGACCGTCGAGAGCGTCGCCGTCGCCCCCGAGATATCCCTCGTGTCCCCCGAGGACGGCTCGGTGTTCATGCCCGGCGAGACGATCGACCTGACCGTCACCGACGACGGCTCCGTCGACGTCCAGTACTCCCTGGACGGCGGGGCGTACACATCCCTAGCCTCCCCGTGGGACATCCCGACCTCCGCGTGGGCGGACGGGGTCCACTCGCTGGACGTGAGCGTCGAGGACGACGACGGCTTCACCGTCACCGCTTCATACTCGTTCGATGTCGATGCCGCCTATCCGGTGGTGTCGGTCGTCCAGCCAGCGTTCGGCTCGACCGTCCCTCTCGGCTCCGAGATGGAGGTCCAGGCATCCGACAGGAACCTCGTCGAGGTCTCCTACTCCCTGGACGGCGGCGAATCCATCGTCGTCCCGTCCCCGTACATCGTCGACATGACGGGGTGGGCCGCCGGCGGGCACTACGTCCAGGTCGTGGCCAGGGACGTCGTGGGCCACGAGAGCGAGGCCGTGTCCGTGTTCACGATCTCCGAGAGCTCCGTCACCGCGTACCTGGTTAGCCCGGCCGACGGCGCGTTCATCACATCCGGCACCCCCATCGTCCTCTCCGTCATGGGGGCGGGCGACCTTGTGTGCACCTGGTCCGAGGGCGGCGCGTCGGCGGTCCTCGAGGACCCCTACGAGATATCCACCTCGGGCTGGGACGAGGGCGAGCACGTCATCGAGGTCAACGCGACCGACTCCGAGGGCGGATGGTTCGAGTTCACATTCACCGTCAACATAGACGACACGTCGCCGGTCATCTCCGTGCTGTCCCCGGCGCCCGGCTCGTACGTGACCCTCGACAGCATGATCTCCTTCCAGGCGTCCGATGCCAACCTGGCATGGGTCAACTGGAGCGTCCTGGGTATCGGGCAGGGCACCGAGTCCCAGACCTTCACGCTCTCCCTGTCGTTCATGGACCAGGAGGGACTGTTCGCGATAACGATCCGCGCGACGGACCTCGCCGGCAACACGGCCGAGGAGTCCTTCGCGTTCGTCATGGACGCGTACCTGCCCAGCGTGGGCTTCGCCGGGGTCTCCTCCGGCGAGTCGATCCTGCCGGGCGAGCCGCTCCAGGTCGTAGCGACGGACACCTATCTGGACGATGTCACGCTGTCCGTCGACGGGAGCACGCCCCTGTTCGCGTACCCGGGCATGACCTTCGACACCAGGAGCATATCCCTCGGCTGGCACGAGCTCACCCTCGTGGCCACGGACCTGGCGGGCCATGTCGACACCGAGGCCGTCTCGGTCTACATCGACGGTACGCCGCCGGAGCTGGCCATGGCCGATTCGTTCGAGTTCGTCTCCGGCGAACCGCTCACGGTCTCCGCGGAGGCATCGGACGACTTCGGGGTCGCTGCGGCCACGCTCTTCTACGAGGTCGATGGCGAGGGCTTCGCGTCGGTCCCGATGGAGGTATCCGCCGACGGGCTGGTCGGGGTCATCCCCGCGGCCGGCCTCTGGGACGGGATGGAGCTCTATGTGTCCGTGGAGGACCATGCGGGCAACTCCGTCACGGGCGAGCTCGTCGCGGCGTCGATGGTCGCATCCGCCGGCGGCGACGACCCCGCCGGGGGCATATCGTCGTCGCTCGTGTCCGTGCTTGCCGTCGCAGGCACCGCTGCCGCGGGCGCGGTCCTTGTCCTGTTCGTCCTGTCGAGGCGCCATGAGGCCCCCGCCCGGAACGCCAGGCCCGCCTCACACTCCGCAAGCGGCAGGGGAGCTCCTGCGCCGTCGTCGAAGGCGATGCGCCAGGCGAGGCCAGATGAGATGCTAGCCGTTCCGCGCGCCGCCCCGGCCCGCGCGGCAGCCGCCCATGCGGAGCCGAGGTCGGCCCCGAGGAAGGCCGCCTCCATGCACATCGCCACCGCTGCGATCGCTGCGTCAGTACCCAGGATGGTCGTTCCGGCGAGGGCCCCTGAGCCGGTGCCGGAGACCCTCGAGGACTACGGCGCGCTGATAGAGCGGGAGCTCGTGGACGCGATGACGAGGATGTCGATCTACCGCGAGCCGTCGACCCTGTCGGCCCGTGTCAGCGGGGACTACGCCCCCGAAGAGGTCAAGATCATCAACGCCCTGAAGCTCAAGAAGCTCATGGACGGGGACCTCTCGGACGACTCCCTGCTCTGATCATCCGGCCGCGCTGGTCTCGGGAGGGGGCGCCGTCTGTCCATGCCCTTCCCTCTTCTTCTCAACCTTGTCGAGCCATTCTTCTCAACCTTGTCGAGCCATCTCACGATCAGGAGCCAGAAGACGGTGATGCACGCGACGAAGATGAGTATCCCTATGAAGGCGTGGACGAAGACGAGGGCGACATGGCCGTATGCGATGCCGACCATTATCGTGATGGCCATCCTGATTATGTTCGAGAGCCAGGTCACGAAGAACCCGACGGCCAGGCCGGCGCCGATGTACCTGTCGAGCGCCCTGTAGC
>JALOTO010000093.1 GCA_025457845.1 Thermoplasmata archaeon
TCATCTGTTGGCCTCCCATACCAGGTGGCCTATCTCCGGCGCGATCAGCTTGCCGACGGCCAGCTCCACGGCGTTCCTCGAACCTGGCAGGCAGAAGACCGGCTTCCCCTCGGAGACGAAGGCCGCCGCGCGCGACATCATCGCCGCGCTGCCTATCTCCTCGTAGCTCAGCGCCCTGAAGAGCTCGCCGAACCCCGGGAGGGATTTCTCCTGGTACTCCTCGAGCGCCTCGAGGGTCACGTCCCTCCTGGCGATCCCCGTCCCCCCGTTCACTATGACGGCCTTCACGGAAGGCGACTCGATGAACTCCCTGAGGGACCTCTGTATCTCCGAGGCTTCGTCCCTGACGATGGCCTTCCTGACGCACCTGTGACCGCTCGCAGACATGAGCTCCACTATCGCCTTTCCGGAGAGGTCGTCCGCCTCGGTCCTGGTGTCGCTGACGGTCAACACCGCGAACTCCACGCTCTTGGGGGCCTTCCCCCTGTGCTCGTCCACGCCCATCGGCTCAGCCTCCCTTCCTCTTCTCTATGACCCTGACGTCCGTGATCTTCGCATCCCTGTACTGGCCGGCCTCGTCCTTCTCGAGGTACTTCACCATGTCCCACGCGTTGAGGAGCGCGACTGTCACCCCGACGAGCGCCTCCATCTCCACGCCGGTCCGGTAGTCCGCGCGGACGGTGCACCTCGACCTGAGGCGGTCGCCTTCGGGAACGACCTCGACCTCCACGGAGCTGAGCGGGATCTGATGGCAGAGCGGGAGGATGGACGATGTGGACTTCGCAGCCTGTATGCCCGCCAGCTTGGAGGCGGTCATCACGTCGCCCTTCTTCACGGTGCCCTTGGAGACAGCCTCGACCGTCGACGGCTTCAGCACCAGGAACCCTTCGGCTGTGGCCTCTCGCCTCACGACCGCTTTGTCGCCGACATCCACCATCCTCGCCATCGTGTCACATCCCCAGTCCTACCCACCGGTTCTCCTCGGACCCGAACTCCTTCTTCCATATCGGGGTCGTCTTCTTCAGCTCGTCGATGATGAACCTGCACGCCTCGAACGCCTCGCCCCTGTGCGCTCCGCTCACGGCGATGGCGACTATGACATCCCCGACCTTCAGCGCGCCGGTCCTGTGGGCGACCGATATCCCCGCCACGGGGAACCTCTCGGCCGCCTCACGGCATATCCGCTCCAGGTCGGCCAGGGCGAGTTCCAGCGAGGATTCCACCTCCATGCGCTCGACCCCGAACCCCTCGGTCGACGACCGCACAGTGCCGATGAAGCAGACCGTGCCTCCGACCTCGTGCGAACGCACGGATTCAAGCACCTCGTCGACGGATATGGGCTTGTCGGTGATCCTGACTATCGGCTTCATCCGTAGTCACCTCCAGTAGGGCCGCCTCTTCGAGACGGCATCGGCGAACAGGGCTTTCAGCTCTGCGTCGGAGGCGCCTGCCCTGAGAGGGGTGAGCACGTCCACCTCGCCCGAGGCGTCGAGCAGGCATGGCTTCAGCCTGCCGTCGCTCGACAGCCGGATACGGGTGCAGTGCGCGCAGAATTCCGTGTTGTGCATTGGACGGACGACCTCGACGGTCACCCTGCTCTCGTCGACATGGACCGTGTACCGTCTGCGCCTGTGCAGCTCGTTGAAGTCGACCTCAAGTGCCTGGTCCGCGAGCCTCTTCTCGGTCTCGGCGAGCGGGAAGAACCGTGCCGCGAAGTCACCGTCCTTGGACCCCTCCCTGCTCGCCTCGTACTCGATGAGCTGGAGGGTCGACCCGGTTGCGGCGCAGAACCTCATCATGTCCTCGATCGCCCCGTCGTTGACACCCTTGAAGACGACCATGTTGACCTTCACGGGGCTGAGCCCCGCCGAGACCGCCTTCGAGATGCTCTCCACCACGGGCCCGACCGAATCGGTCCCGCACAGCATCTTGTAGACCGCGGGATCCCGGCTGTGCAGACTGATGTTGACCCTGGCCAGCCCGGCCGCCTTCAGGCCGTCCGCCATCGACGCGAGCTTCATGCCGTTGGTGGTCAGGGAGACCTCCGAGACGAGCCCGGACACCCTATTGACGATGTCGAGGATGTCCCCCCTCATGAGCGGCTCCCCGCCCGTGAGCTTGACCTTCCTCACCCCGATGCCCTTGGAGACCCTGACCAGCCTCTCGATCTCCTCAGGGGTCATCTCCACGGTCGAACGGGCCTGCCCCTCCTTGTGACAGTGGTTGCAGTTCAGGTCGCAGCTCTGCGTGACAGAGATCCTGATGCTCCTGACCGGCCTCCCGTAGCCGTCCTTGGACACCGTCCCATTCGACATGGTCGGTCAGGCATGTCGGATGGTTCCTATAAGGATTGTCGGGAACAGGTCATCGGCCCAGGCAGGCTCCAAGGGAGCCGGACCACTCGGAGAGGGCATCGGACAAGACTATTTCTACCCCATACGCCTAAACGATGTTCATGAAGCTCACCAAGCCGATGCTGGGCTTGATCGTCGCGGTCATAGCGGTCGTGCTGGTCCTCGTGCTGATTGTCGTCACATACAACGGCCTCGTCACCGCCGAGCAGGCCGTCGACGCGCAGTGGGCGCAGGTCGAGAACCAGTACCAGAGGAAGATCGACCTCATCCCGAACCTGGTCAACATAACGAGCGAATACACCCAGTTCGAGAAGAGCACACTCGAGAACATCACCAAGCTCAGGACCGACTGGCTCTCGGCCCTCACTTCCGAGGACAGGCTGAACACCTCGGAGGCGCTGGACTCGGAGCTGAACACCATAGTGCTCGCCTACTTCTCCGCGGAGAACTATCCGACGCTGAGCTCCATCCCGCTGGTCGCCAACCTCATGGACGAGCTCGCAGGCACCGAGAACAGGATAGCCACCGAGAGGCTGAGGTACAACGAGGAGGTCCAGTACTACAACAGCAAGATCAAGCGCGTCCCAGGAGTCCTCTTCGCCGGCATGTTCGGCTTCGAGGAGAGGGAGTACTACGACCCGATCCCGGGCGAACCGTGAGCACGGATCGATGGCTGGAGGGCTTCCTATGAGGGGACGGGGGATGCTTGTCGCGTTCGTCTCCTTCGCCGCCGTCACCGGCCTGGCCGTCCAGCCTGCCCTGGCCGTTCCTGAGATCTTCCTTTACGCGAACGATTTCGTGGGCGTGCTCACGCTCGACGAGATCGACATGCTCGATAGCATCTGCTACGAGCTCGACCAGCTGACTTCGGACGAGATCGCGATAGTCGTCGTCGAGACCACGCAGCCTGAAGGGATAGACCTCTTCGCCGTGGAGCTCTTCGAATCGGCGGGAATAGGAAAGGAGGACAAGGACAACGGAGTCCTCGTCCTTGTCTCCGTGTCGGAGGAGCTGTGGAGGATCGAGGTGGGTTACGGTCTCGAGGGGATCCTGAACGACGCGAAGGTCGGGACCATCGGCAGGGAAAACCTCGAACCGTACCTCGCGACCGGGGACTACTACCCCGGCATATTCTACACCCTCGAGGCGCTCGTCAACGAGCTGATCGCCGACCCGGACAGGATCAACGAGGACGGATACGACATCGAGTTCCTGAGGATCGACTATTGGCAACTGGCCCTTGCCGTCGGAGTGCTGGTCGTTGTCGGCGTCCTGACGCGGGGCCGGATCTTCTTCTGGATAGGCGCCATACTCACGAGGGGCAGGTTCGGCGGGGGAAGGTCGGGCGGCGGTGGCGCCAGAGGGAGGTTCTGAACCCCGTCCAGGGAGTCGCTTTATCCTAGAATCGCCATCACCCTTCAGTGGCGCGGCCTCATGGCTTGCGTCACAGGGGAAAGAGCATGAGTGGGGAATCAAGAAGGGGACTAGCTAGTGCCATAGCAGTGGCGTGCCTGGTCCTGCCGGCGTTCTTCATGGTAGGTGCCTCGAAGAACGCTTCGGCGGAGACGACGGCGACTTGGACCATAGGCCTGTACATCGACGCGGACAACGACTTCGACACCTACTGGGAAGGGCTGAGCCTGATCTACCTGAAGAACATCCCGGCGAGCGCGCAGGTCAACTTCGTGGCGTTCGTCGACAGGGAGAGCTATCCTGGGACGGAGCTGTGGGAGATAGAGGGAAGCGACGCCCAGATAGTCGAGACCTTCCCGGAGATGAACTTCGGTGACGGGGCGACCCTGAGCTGGATGATCAGCCAGACCGCGACGCGTTACCCGTCCGAGCACCTGTTGATAGACGCGTGGGACCACGGCAGCGCGTGGAACGGCTTCTGCGGGGACTACACCTCGGACGACTGGATCTACCTCGACGAGCTCAGGGCGGCCATAACGACGGCCGGGGTGCACATAGACATCCTGTCCTTCGACTGCTGCTCTATGGCGAGCATGGAGACCCTCTACGCGGTCTCGCTGACCGGGCTTGTCGACATCGTGGTCGCGTCCCTCGAGACAGTGGCCGGAGACGGGTTCCCGTACGACTTCATGTTCACGCCCGTCGCCCTGGACCCGCTCAGGACCCCGGACCAGGTGGCGAGCGACATGATAGACGGTTGGGCCCAGTACTACGACCCGAGGACCGAGTACTACTATGCCACTCTGAGCGCGATAAGCATCCCGAGCCTGACCCAGTCGATGGGCACCATCGACGCATGGTGCGACGCGATACACGCGAACCTGGGGGCATACTACCGCGCCTACAAGACCTCTGTCCGTGACACTTACTCGGTCTTCTGGACCAAGTATCAGGTCGACATGGTGGACTTGGGCAACAACCTACTGGCCAACACCAAGATCACCAACTCGGCGCTGAGGACCCTGACACAGCAGATGGTCGCGGCCGTGGAGAACATGGTCCTCTACCTCGACAACACGGACAGCACCGCGATGTGCGGCGGGTTGACCTTGTGGTGGGGGACGGACTGGGAGTGGAGCTCGTGGTCGTACGTGTACGCGGGGCTAGACTTCGCGATCGACACTGGCTGGTACGACTTCCTGGTGGACTACAACTCCTGAGAGAGAAACCTGACGACTCCGGGAGGGGGGAGAGTGCCTCGCCCTCCCGAGCATTTTCCATTCTTCGTGCGACGTCGAGGTCATCCCGCGGTTAGAGAGTGATCCTTGACACGCCCTGCGTGATGAGTATGACGAAATGACAATGCCAGACAATACACCGACACCCGAGACGGTTGATATAGATAGAACACCATTCACACCCGGCGGGGACCTCGCACTGGCGAGTCACTGCAGGGGAAAGAGTGGGCATGATGAGTAGAAGACACTATGTTTTGAGCATGGCAGTGGTGGCAATCCTGCTGGTGCCTGGCATGTTGCTGCTGGCACCGACAAGCAGGGCGGAAACGACGGCGTCGTGGACCTTCGCGATCTACGTCGCAGCGGACAACTCCCTCGAGAACTACTGGGATTCTACAACCCTTCCGTTCTTGAAGGCCGTACCGCCTAGCGACCAGGTCAACTTGGTCGCCATGGTAGACCTGAAGGGGACTTCTACGATCGAGATAGTGAAAGTCTCTGGAACGACGGTGACGACGGTGGAGACCTATGGTGAGATGGATACCGGGAATCCGGCGACCCTCACTTGGTGGATCGACCGCGCAACGACACTCTGGCCGTCAACCTACTTCGCGCTCATGCTGTGGGACCACGGCTACGGATGGCATTACATCTGCTCGGACGACACATCCGCGAGTTCCATGGACATGCCGGAGTTGCAGGGGGCAATCGCGAACGCGGGCAACATGATCAACGTCATCGAGTTCGACGCGTGCAACATGGGGATGGTCGAGGTGGCGTACCAGGTGTCGCTGACGAACCTCGTCCAGTACATGGTGGCCTCCGAGGAGTACATGGCCGGAGACGGCCTCCCTCTGACGGCGGCTCTGACCCCGCTCGTGAACAACCCATCGATGCTTCCCAGGGACCTGTCCATCGTGATGGTGGACGCGTATGGAGCCGCTTACACCAACACCAATGGTGGCAAGATGACTCTCTCGGCCATAGATGTCCCGCAGCTGAAGGCGACCATCGGCACGTTCACGACCTGGTCGGCGAGGATGTCGTACCTGCTGCCGACCTACAAGAC
>JALOTO010000006.1 GCA_025457845.1 Thermoplasmata archaeon
GTGATTATGTCGGCGAGGCCTATCCTGGGCGCGACCTCTGTCGCGCCGGAGACCTCGGCGATCTGCACCCGTCGCCCGATGCTGTCGAAGTACCCCTTGGTCAGCCTCGGGAAGCAGGTCGCGACGGTGCAACCGTCCGGGACGCCGTCCGGGGTCCCGTACGGCGCGTCCTCGGGGGCCGCGACCACGAGCCTGCACTTGCCGAAGTCGAGGTCCATGACCTTCTCGATGTCCCTTCCCGTCTCGAGGACGAGGTCGAGCCCGGTGATGCCCATGTCTGCGGCCCCCATCTCGACGAACTCAGGGATGTCCTGCGCCCGCGCCATCAGCACCTGGTACCGCCCCTTGCCCACTTCGGCTATCAGGGTCCTGCTGTCCGACTCCGGCACCTTGAGGCCTATCCGTTCCATCAACCTGATCGCGCTCTGGTTCAGCCTGCCCTTGTTGGGCAGGGCTATCCGCAGCATGGTCATCGCATCACCTCATTCTCTGCAGGGCCAAGGCTGGGACCCTGCACATCGTTCAAAACCCCGGCACTCTGGCTGTCTCTACTGAAGTCACTCGTGAAGACGACCAGACACGACTTCTCTCGTAGCCATGCTCTTGCGCCTCGGGCAGGCAGCCGAGGGCGGGAGCTGTATTTATCGATTTTGTCCATCGGAAGACAAATGTGCGCCGATTATGTACATCGATAGCGACTGCAGTGGACAATAACATACATTACAGATTGCCACTTGCGCTATGCCCTCGACCTGTCTTCCCGACTGTAAGACCCTGCGATCAGGTCGGGTACAGGACGCCGAACAGGATGACTATAACCGACGTCCCGACGCAGAGACCGACGACGAGCCAGGGGTTCACCTTCAGCGCCTTGTCGTCCTCCGAGTCGAAGTAACGGATGAGACCGGCCGCAGAGTGGAAACCCTCGTTCTTCTTCTTCGGCATGTGATCCTCGGCCCGCCTATTGAAGGTCTCGATATATAAACATTGACGGGCGCGCGCGAGCTTGGGAGAGGCCCCGTGCCATGATTGACGACCAAATGAAAAGCATTATATAAGCCTCAAGGGGATTTTAGACATCCCCCATCTGGCTCGGCGCGGGGCTAAGATACGGGTAACAGCGGAAGGTGTGCTTCCACTGGAGTCCGAGCGGGGCCAGTTGGCATCGGAGGTCTAGATATAGCGACTGTCTTCCTGGTCGATGACGAGAAGTTCATCGTCGACCTGTACAGGGATATCCTAGAGGCGAACGGCCATATCGTCGTAGCAGTGGCCAACGACGGTGAGGAGGCCGTTCAGAAGTACAAGGACCTCAAGGAGAAGCCCGTCGTCATCATCATGGACCAACGCATGCCGGTCAAGGATGGCGTGAGCGCGACCCAGGAGATACTCTCCATGGACCCCAAAGCGACCATATTCTTCGGCAGCGCCGACCTCCACATAGAGAAGGAGGCTTTGGCCGCGGGAGCGAAGGGGTTCCTTCTGAAACCGTTCAGGATAGAGGAGCTGCTCACGGCGATCAAGGAAGCCGAGAGCGGCAAGTGCAAGGCGTAGCGGGACCTCGTCGATTCTGAGGTCCCGACCGAGAGTTGATCAGCATGAGTGAGAACGAGAGAGAGGACTGGATGTCGGTCATATGCGCTGGCGGCCTACGTTTAAGTACGCCCTTCGGATATGACAGCACGCCCTTCGTGGGGGTAGCCTGAGATGGCGGAAGAAGAGAGTGAACTCAGGGTCCAGATGAGGAAGAAGCTAGAGGCCCTGCAGGCAAGGGGCCTGGACCCGTATGCGAGATACACATGGACGCGCACGCACGACACTTCGGCCGTGAAGAAGGACTTCGCGGGCGCAGGCGCTGAGAAGAGCGAGAGCGAGGTGTCCATGGCGGGCAGGGTCATGGCCCTCAGGCTCCACGGCAAGGCGGGTTTCGCCGACCTCCAGGACAGGGACGGCAGGATGCAGGTCTACTCCAGGCTCGACGAGCTCGGCCCCGAGGGATGGGAGACCTTCAAGGCTCTCGACAGGGGCGATGTCGTCGGGATCAGGGGACGCGTCTTCCGCACAAAGGCGGGGGAGCTCACGGTCGCAGTCAACCACCTCGAGGTGCTCTCGAAGGCACTCACCCCTTTCCCGGAGAAGTTCCACGGGCTGCAGGACGTGCAGACCCGTTACAGGCAACGCTACCTCGACCTCATAATGAACGAGGACGTGAGGCAGCGGTTCATCAAGAGGGCGCGCATGGTGGCGTTCATGAGGAGCTGGCTCAACGCCAGGGGCGGCGCGCTCGCCAGGCCGTTCAAGACGCACCACAACTTCCTGGACATGGACCTCTACCTCAGGATAGCGCCCGAGCTGTACCACAAGAGGTGCATAGTCGGGGACCTCGACGGCGTCTACGAGATAGGGAAGAACTTCAGGAACGAGGACATAGACGCGCAGCACTACCCAGAGTACACCAGCATGGAGCTGTACAAGGCATACGCCGACTACAACGACATCATGGACCTCACGGAGTCGCTCATGCACGAGACTGCGCTGCACATCCTGGGGACGGACAAGGCGAAGTACGGTGACAGGGTCCTGGACCTCGCGAAGCCGTGGCCGAGGGTCACCATGCTCGACGCGATCAAGCAGCACACTGGAGTGGACTTCGACGCGCTCAGGGATGTCGAGGGGGCGCGACAGGCCGCGATGAAGCTCGGCGTGAGAGGCATCGAGGACTGCGACACATGGGGCAAGATCGTTGCCGAGACATTCGACCAGAAGGCGCAGCCGCACCTGATCAACCCGACATTCATAATCGACCATCCGATCGAGGTCTCCCCGCTCTCCAAGGCGAAGAGGGGAAGGCCCGAGCTCGTCGAGAGGTTCGAGCTTTTCATCAACGGCTGGGAGTTCGCGAATGCTTTCTCCGAGCTCAACGACCCAGTGGAGCAGGAGAGGAGATTCAGGGAGCAGGAGAGGCACCGGGAGGAGGGCGACGACGAGGCGCATCCCATCGACCACGACTACATCCGCGCCCTGGAGTACGGACTCCCGCCGACCGGAGGGCTGGGCATCGGGATCGACAGGTTCGCGATGATACTCACCGACGCCCCCTCGATCAAGGAGGTCCTGCTCTTCCCGCACATGAAGCCAGAGGTCGGCTAGGGGCCTCCAGATGTCCGGCGACGTGAGGATCAGGAGGATCGCACCTGACCAGATCGACCACCTAGTAGCGGCGCAGAACGAGATCTTCTCGGACTATGTCATCCCCATGAGGGTGACAACGCAGTACTTCCTGGAGTTCCTCCGCTCGGTCGGAGGCAAGATCTCCAACGTGCACGTCGCGACCGACGGCGCGAGGATAGTCGGATACGTGAACCCGGTGGTCGACGGGAGGGAGTCGTGGGTCGGAGGCATAGGTGTCATCCCCGACTACAGGAACAATGGCATAGGCGCCCGCCTCATGGAGGTGGCCGAGGAGTTCTCGAAGGCGGAGGGGGCGGAGGAGATCTCCCTCGAATACATCCTGGGGAACGAACGGGCCGAGAGGCTCTACCGGAGGCTCGGATACAAGGAGCGCAGGGTCTACATCTCCGCCGAGGGGCGGCCGGAGAGCTTCGCCGGGTTCGGGGAGATGCCCGAGAAGGCGACCTTGGCCGACATCCTGACGCTCCACGAGAGGGCCTACGGCGACACCTGCTGGCAGAAGAGGAAGGCGTTCTCGATCATCCAGTCCGCGAGAGGGGCGGACTGCCACAAGGTCGATGGGGGGTTCGTCCTGGTCAGGAAGCTGGACGCGAACGGGTACATACCGTACCTCGGGGTGGTGCCGGAGAGGAGGAGGCAGGGGATAGCCACCTCGCTCACGAAGTTCGCCCTGAACAGGCTGCACGAGCTCGGCGCCTACAAGGTCATCATCTACAACGTCAACGACGATGCGCAGACCCTGAGACTGCTCGACCAGTTCGGGTTCGGGGTCACGATGAAGCAGGTCGAGATGGGGAAGGCGCTCTGAACATTCATCTCAGCCCTTGATGCCTATCCTGTCCAGGTCTATGTTCCCGCCGGAGACGACGACTGCCACCTTCTCGTCGCGCGACAGGCTGACCTTCCCCTGCAGTATGGCCGCGATGCCGACGACCCCGGAGCCCTCAGGGATCTGTCTCTCGTTCCTCATCGTCCATATGATCGCGTCCTTGAGCGCGCCCTCGTCCGCGAGCACGACGTCGTCTACGTAGCGGAGCGCGAGGTCGAGGTTCAACTGTGTGATTCCACCGGCCAGGCCCTCGCATATCGTCGGGGGCACCGGCACATCCACCAGCCTCTTCGCCCTGAAGCACTCGTACATGGTGCGGGTCGCGGTAGACTGGGCGCCTATCGCCTTGAGCCGAGGGTCCACTCCTTTCATCCAGCATGCTATCCCGGTCATCAGCCCGCCCCCGCCGATGGGGACGATGACCTTCTCGACCTCCGGCAGCTCCTCTGTTATCTCGAGGCCCACGGTCCCGTGCCCCGCGAAGACCGAGTAGTCGTCCGTGCCCGAGACGTAGATCCGCCCTTCCCTCTTCACAAGCTCCTGCGCGTGGGCGAACGCCTCGTCGAAGTAGCTCCCGTGGAGGACCATTTCGGCCCCGAGCGCCCTGCACCTGTCCACCTTGACATTTGGCGTGTTGGCCGGGACGCAGATCTTGGCCTCCACCCCCATGGACCTCGCGGCCAGCGCGACGCCGAGGGCCCAGTTGCCCGCCGAGGCTGTGATGACCCCTTTCTCGCGCTCCTCCTTCGTCAGCAGGCTCATCCGGTAAAGCGCGCCGCGCGGCTTGTACGATCCTGTCCTCTGGAGGTTCTCCCACTTGATGTGGACCTCCGCACCGCTGACCTCGCTCAGACCTGCGGACCGTGTCAGCGGCGTGCGTTCTATGCGCCCCACGAGCGCCTTCCTGGCCTTCAGTACATCTGCGGGTGATATCGTCATGTGGCATCCACTCGTCGGATGAACAGTGGGAGAATGGTGTAGGGGTTTGAAGGGTTTTGCGCACAGGGACGGTGCGGGTCACTGGTGGCACTGCGCGAACTTCTCGTCCGCCTGCCACTTCTTGTTGACCCAGTCCTGCAGCTTCTGTATGTCCGCCTCGGACATGTGCTTGAAGCGGCCCTGGAGCTTCAGGTAGTCGGCGACCGGGGTCATCTTCGGCTTCCTGTTGATGGTGACCTTGCCGTTCTCGGCCTCATAGAGGGTCCACATCCCGGTGTCCACCGCCAGCTTGCACATCTCAATCGTCTTGCCGGTGTCGTGCCTCCATCCTGTCGGGCACGGGGAGAATACCTGGATGTACCTGAACCCCTTCATCTTCTTGGCCTTCTCGAACTTGTTGATGAAGTCCTGGATGTGGCCGACCGATGCGGTGGCGACGTACGGGACGTTGTGGGCCATCATGATCTGGGGCATGTCCTTCTTGAAGTTGGCCTTGCCCGCCTTGGCCTTGCCGACCGGAGTGGTGGTCGTCCACGCGCCGAACGGGGTGGAACCGGACCTCTGGATGCCGGTGTTCATGTAGGCCTCGTTGTCGTACATCACGTAGATCATGTCCTCGTTCCTCTCCGCACAGGCTGAAAGGGACTGGATGCCGATATCGGCCGTGCCCCCGTCGCCCGCGACGGCGACGACGTTCGTGTGGTCGTTGCCCTGCATGCGCAGCGCCCTCGACACGCCCGCGGCGCAGACCGCGGTGTTCTCGAAGGCCACGTGGTGGAACGGGACCTTCCACGAGACGAGCGGATATGTGGCGCCGAAGATGAGCAGGCAGCAGGCGGGGTTCACGACGACCGTGTCCGGCCCGAGGATCTTCATCATGTTCCTGATCGCGACCGCGCCGCCGCATCCCGCACAGGCAGTGTGCCCGCGCGTGAACAGCTCCTCGTCTGGCATCTCCTTCAGCTTCATTGCTCGACCCCCCTGGTGTTGAGCCAGGTGATATCCTTCCTGGCCTTGCCGGTCTTCGCCGCCTCGAGGAGGCGTTCGTAGATGAAGCGTATGTCCTTGCCGGACACATCCCTGCCCCCGAGCCCGCCTATGAAGTCCATCACGGGTATGTTCAGCCCGTAGGCGGCGTTCCTGAACTCGATGAACGACGGGCCAGCGACGCCGTACGAGACGGCCCTGTCGAAGACCCCGACCGCCTTGACCTTCTCCGCGATCTTCCTCAGCTGGGCGGCCGGATAGGGCCTCCAGAACCTGAGCTTGACGAGGCCGACCTTCTTGCCCTCCTTCCGGAGGTCGTCGACTATCTCCCTCGCGGTCGAGCTCACGGTCCCCATGGTGATGAGCACCACGTCCGCGTCGTCGACCATGTAGGCGTCGATCATCCCTCCGTGGTCCCTGCCGAACTGCTTGGCGAAGGCGGCGTTGACCTCCTCGATGACCTTGGGCGCCTCCCTCATGGCCTTGTCCATGTTGTAGCGGACCTCCATCATGTACTCCGGCGGGACGAACACTCCGACCGCCTTCGGGTCCTTCGGATCGAGGATCGGGCCGGGAGGGACGTACTTCGGGACGAACTTGTCCGCGAGCTCCTGCTCGATGAGGTCGACTGGCTCCACCGTGTGCGAGAGGATGAACGCATCCAGGTTGACCGCCATCGGCAGCGCGACGCGCTTGTCCTCGGCAATCCTGAACGCCTGGAGGACCATGTCCTGGACCTCCTGGTTGTTGTCACAGAAGACCTGCAGCCATCCGGAGTCGCGCTCGGGCATGATGTCGTTGTGCTCGACCCATATGTTGATCGGCGCTGCGATGGACCTGTTCACGACCGCCATCACGACCGGGAGCCTGAGCCCCGAGCAGATGGGCAGGATCTCGTGCATCAGCGCGAGTCCCTGGGACGAAGTCGCCGTGAAGGTCCTGACGCCGGCCGCGCTGGCGGAGACGCACGCGCTCATCGCGCTGTGCTCGCTCTCGACCTCCATGTACGCGCAGTCCATCTCGCCGTTGTTGACGAACTCGGAGATGTGCTCCACTATGAACGTCTGCGGGGTGATGGGGTAGGCGGCGACGGTCTTGACCCTGCTTCTCATAGCGCCGTACGCGGCTGCGTAGTTGCCTGTTACGACCTTCTTGACCATGCCTTTCACCTCACCATCTTCAGGGCCTCGGCGGGGCACTCGTTGGCGCATATCCCGCAGCCCTTGCAGTACTCGAGATCGAACTCCATGTGGTCGCCCTTGCGGTATATGCATCCCTCTGGGCAGTAGAACCAGCAGAAGTTGCACATCGTGCACTTCTCCTTGTCATACTCCGGCCTGAAGACACGCCAGCTGCCGGTCTTGTTCTCCACGAACGAGCCGGGACCGACTAGCCCGGCCTCGGTCCTCATCGGGATCGCGGCCGCGCCGAGCGGGATCTCGTTCACGTCTGGAAGCCACTTCTTGGCTGCCTTGAGCGTCCTGTGACCGTGTGATTCGCCGACGACCGTCCTGTCGTAGGCTGCACGTGCGGCCCTGGCGTTCAGCTCGCCCACCTTCGGGCCGAGCCTGTCGCCGAAGACCTGCATGATGCCCTTCTCGACGGACTCTATCTTGACCAGGCCAGCCGCCTTCGCGATGGCGCCCAGGATGGCCGAGTTGGTCGCGGGCTGCTTCAGTATCTCGAGGGCGACGGACGTCGCGTCGACCGTGGCGAGCTTGACGTCCACGCCGACGTCGACCTCGGCCGGCTTCTTCGCCGTGTTGACAATGACGGTCCCGCCCTTCTTGAGCCCCTCGACCACGTTGACCGTGTCGAGCAGACCCTCGTCGAGAACGACGACGAAGTCAGGTTCGTAGACCTGCGTCTTGCGGTAGATCCTCTTGCTGTCGATCCTCGTGAACGCCAGGACGGGGGCCCCTCTCCTCTCTGCTCCGAAAAAGGGGAAAGCGATTGCATACCCGCCCTCCTGATGTGCCGCGCTCGCGAGTGCTTGAGCCGCCATGACCGCGCCTTGTCCACCGCGGCCGTGGAATCGTACCTCGTACATCCTTTGGGCCTCGCTGGATTTTCGAATGATTGGACCCACTTTATAGCTTTCTGTCTAACGCGGGCGGAGCGGCCAACGGCCATACTTGTCCCCTGGCTTCGAATCCCCGACATGACCTCGCCTGAAGGTACGAGCCTCAGCGATATGTTGGCGCGCCCAGAGCATAATCCGACGCGCTTCTCGTGGTCAGGGAGGTGGGCCCAAAGCTTTTTCCGCAGACCGTGGGATTTGCCATCGGATGTCCAAGAAGCCGTCAGAGGGTGTCACGCTCAGGGTCGCGCGCGCCCATCATCAATCCGAGGTCGGGCTAGGAAGGGCCCGGATAGACTCCATCACTAGGAAGGACCTCGAGGTCGACGTAGGGGAGATCATCGAGATAGTGGGCAAGAAGAAGACGGCGGCCAAGGTCTTCAGGGCGGCGACCGAGGACGAGGCGAAGGGCATCATACGCATCGACGGCATGATCCGAGGGAACGCCGGCGTCTCGATAGGCGAGCGCGTCGTCATACGGAAGGCGGAGGCGCTGCCGGCCGGCAAGGTGATCGTGGCCCCCAAGATCCCCCCCGGGAAACGAGTGAGGTTCGGCACCGGCGTGGAAGGGCTGTTCAAGAAGGGGCTCATCAACCGCGCTGTCGTCAAGGGGGACGAGATAATCATCCCCAACATCGCCCTCATGGGAGGCTTCCTCCCGTTCGTCGTCGCGGCGACCACGCCCAACGGCATCGTTCAGATAACCGACCACACCGAGCTTTCGGTCAAGACCGAACCGGTCGAGGTGACCGAGGTCTCCCGGCCATCGGTGACCTACGAGGACATAGGCGGGCTCGAGGGCGAGCTCCAGAGGATCAGGGAGATGATCGAGTTCCCCCTGAAGCACCCGGAGATCTTCACCAGGCTAGGGATCGACCCGCCGAAGGGGGTCCTGCTCTACGGACCGCCTGGTACCGGCAAGACGCTGATCGCCAGGGCGGTGGCCAACGAGGCAGGAGCGAACTTCTTCTCGATCCAGGGCCCTGAGATAATGTCCAAGTTCTACGGCCAGAGCGAAGAGAGGCTCAGGGAGATCTTCACCGAGGCGGAGAAGAACGCCCCGTCGGCGATATTCATCGACGAGATAGACTCCATAGCCCCGCGCAGGGACGAGGTCCAGGGGGAGGTCGAGCGCAGGGTCGTCGCCCAGCTGCTGACGCTCATGGACGGCCTGACGAGCAGGGGCAACGTGATAGTCATCGCGGCCACCAACAGGGAGGACGCCATAGATCCCGCGCTGAGGAGGCCCGGGAGGTTCGACAGGGAGATAGAGATCGGGGTCCCGACGGCCGAGGGGCGCTTCGAGATACTCGAGATCCACACCAGGGGCATGCCCCTGGACGAGACGGTCAACCTCAAGCATGTCGGGGACATAACCCACGGCTTCGTCGGCGCCGACCTAGCGGCGCTCGCGAGGGAGGCCGCGATCAGGGTGCTCAGGCGCTATCTGCCGGACATAGACCTGGACAAGCCAATCCCGGCCGAGATACTCGAGAAGATGCGCGTCTCCCAGCTCGACTTCTTCGATGCGCTCAAGGACATCGAGCCAAGCGCGATGAGGGAGGTTCTCGTCGAGGTCCCGGACGTCGCATGGTCGGACGTAGGGGGCCTGGAGAACGTCAAGAAGGACCTCCACGAGGCCGTGGAGCTCCCGCTCGAGGACCCACAGTCATTCACGCGGCTCGGCATAAGGCCGCCTAAAGGAGTGTTGCTCTTCGGCCCGCCGGGGACGGGGAAGACCCTGATCGCGCGGGCGCTGGCGAACGAATCGAACGCGAACTTCATATCCATCAAGGGCCCGGAGATAATGTCCAAGTGGGTCGGCGAGAGCGAGAAGGCGGTCCGCCAGATCTTCAAGAAGGCGAAGCAGGTGTCTCCTTCCATCGTGTTCCTCGACGAGATCGACGCCATCGCCCCCAGGCGCGGGTCGCAGTACGATTCCGGCGTGACGGAGCGGATCGTGAACCAGCTCCTGACCTCCATGGACGGACTCGAGGACCTCGAGGGTGTCTTCGTGATAGCGGCGACCAACCGGCCGGACATGGTCGACCCCGCCCTGCTCAGACCGGGGAGGTTCGACAAGCTGCTCCTGATCCCCATCCCCGACGAGGCGGCCAGGCTGAAGATCCTGCAGGTCCACAGCAAGGACATGCCCCTCGAAAAGGTCGACCTGGTCAAGTTGGCCAAGCGGCTCGACGGCTATGTCGGAGCGGACATCGAGAACCTCTGCAGGGAGGCGGGCCTCACCGCCCTCCGCGAGGACCGGCAGGCGAACAAGGTCACCGAGGCGCACTTCGAGAAGGCGCTGACGACGGTGGGTCCCTCGACCGACCCAGACACCATGAAATTCTACGAGGCGCAGTCCAGGATCATGAGGACCGCAATGTCTAAGAAGGCCAAAGAGGATAATGCCCTGGGCTACTACAGGTAGTAGTCGGAGATGGGATGAGCATGCGCAAGTTTATCACCGAGCTGAAGGGCAAGACCGTGATGACCAATGATGGCCAGATACTCGGTATGATCGAGAACTTCATGGTCGACACGAAGTCCGGCGAGCTGCAGAACGTTCTGGTTATCCCTGCGGAAGAGGTCGAGCCGAGGCTCTTCAAGACGGACGCGCAGGGCAGGCTCGTGCTGCCTTTCAGCGAGATGAAGGCGGTCCGCGACGTCGTCGTGATGAACATCCAGTGAACGAAACTGTCGCCTTGGAATGCTGACGCACCAGCGTGAGCTCCCTACCTCTTCCTCGCAGCCCTCTCCTTGGCCTTGAGGATCCTGTTGACCAGCTCGGTCTTCGTCCCCTTGTCGTCCAGGCCGAGGGAGCGGCACATCGCCTCGATGTCCTGCTTCCTCATCCCGCGCAGTGACTCCTCCGTGACCGGCCCGAGGGACGGGGGCGCGTCCTTGTCCCCGAGGACCTCCGCCTTCGGCGCCGCGGGCGCCTTCGCTTCTGGTCCGCGCACGACGGACGCGTGGCCACGGGCCTCCTGCACAGGGGTCCGCAGGTTCGTGCCCGCGTCCTTGAACTGGGGCGCGAGCCGTAGAGCCTCGTTGAATGCGACCAGCGCCTCGGGCGCCCTCCCAAGCCGCTTCATCACTATCCCCTTGTCGTTGTACGCCTCCGGCGTCTCAGCGATCTTGATCGACTGGTCGAAGGTCTGCAGCGCGTCCGGGAGCATGTCCAGCGCCAGCTGGCAGAACCCCTTGTTGGTCATGGCGACGGGCGTGGGGTTGATGACGAGGGACTCCTCGAAGCAGGCGATCGCCTCCCGGACCCTCTCGCCGGCGTAGAGCAGGCAGCCGCGGTTGTTCCACACGGCCGGGTAGTTCTTCTGAGCCTTGATCGCCCTGTCGAGCTCCATCCCGGACATGTCGTGGTCGCCCTTCCTCAGGAGCACTACCCCGAGGTTGTTCTGGGCTTCGGCCCTGTCAAGAGGCATGGACTGCGCCCTCCCGAACGAATCGGCCGCACCGTCCAGGTCGCCCGCCTCGAGCTTCACGAGCCCCCTGAAGTTGTGCAGGGCCGCCAGGCCCTCCATGGCGATGGCGGTCTCGATGTCCTCGAGCGCCTTGTCGTACTCCTTCCGCCTGTAGGAGTCAAGGGCCGCGACGGCGTGGGCCTCCCAAGCCACCTTCCACTTCCGCAGCGACTCGGCCACGAAGGCGGCCTTCTCCCTCTCGCCGGCCTCGATGAGGGCCGTGTGGAGGTTGAAGAGGGCCGGCGCGTAGGTCGGGTCGGCGGACAGCGCGTGCTCGTACGTCTTGGCCGCGACCTCAGTCTTGCCCTGTCTGAAGAGGACATTCGCCGCGGCGGTCAGCAGGTGGGCGCTCTCGCCCTCCAGGCGCAGCGACTTGCCGAGGAACTCGGACGATTCGTCGAGCCTCCCGAGCAGCATGAGGATCTCGGCCTTGTCGCCGTAGACCTCCTCGGCCAGCTGCTCGACCGTCTCCTCGTGGACCCTGGCGACGACATCCTCGGAGAGCTCCGGCTTGATCGGCTCCTGCGCCGCGGTCCCTGACCTCGCGGCGTCGCAGGCGAAGATGTCCTCAGCTATCCGCGGGACCTCGACGAACCTCTCGGCCATCTTCCTTGACTCGTCCTCTATGGCCCTTCTCGCCTCCAGGTAGTCCGGGTCAAGCCTGAGCGCCTGCTCGAAGGACGCCTTCGCCTGAGCGACCCTGCCCAGCTTCCTCTGGGACAGTCCCTTCAGGTACCAGCCCTTGGGGAGCTCCGGCCGCATCTGCGTGACCTGCGTGAATGCCTCGAGAGCCTCGTCGTACCTCCCGAGCTCGTACTGGAGGTTGCCCTTGTTCATCCATGCCTCCACGAAGTCATGCTTGATCTCTATGGCCCGCTCGTACGCCTCCAGCGCCTCGGGGACCCTCCCGAGCTTGTGGAGGGTGGCGCCCCTGTTGCTGTGGACCTTCTCGAGCCTGAAGTTGATCTTGAGGAGCTTGTCGAAGGTGTCGAGCGCCTCCTGGTACCTCCCCAGCCTGTGGAGGGTCGACCCCTTGTTGACCAGCGTCTTCTGCATGGCCGGGTTGTAGAGCAGGGCCCGGTCGTAGCACATGAGCTCCTCGTTGTACCGTGACAGGGAGAAGAAGCAGTTGCCCAGGGAGAACCAGGTCTCGTCGCTCTCGGGGAGCAGCTCGAGGGCGTGTCTGTAGCACTCGAGGGCCTGCTCGTGGTACCCCATCTCGTCGAGGGTGTTGCCCTTCATGCGCCACGGGACGTCGTAGCTGTCGTCGATCAGTATCGCCCTGTCGAACGCGTCGAGTGCCTTCATGTGGTCCTTGTCCGCGAGGGCCTGGTACCCGTCCGCCATCGCTGCCTCCAGGTTATGGTCCAGTCCCGGCACCGCGGCCTTCGCGGGACGGTCCCTGCGGGTGTCCGCGATCCTCACGAGTTCCCTGTCGAGGTCGAACCGCCTGAAGAGGGCGGCGACCTTCCCGCCGTCCGCGAGGCCGATGTTGACCTTCTCGGCCGCAGCATCCGCATCGGGAGCTATCGTCGAGGTCGTCATGACGAGCCCGTCGGTGGACTCGGCCTTCTTCATGTACGACGCGAGGCTCTCGATGTCGTTCTTCGAGATCACGTCGTCCCGCCTGGAGAAGAATACGGCGTACCTCTTCCCGTCTGGCTTGTGCAGGCAGTCCGAGATGATGAACGTGCCCTTCGGCCTGCTCCTTACGACCTTGAGCTCAAGATAGGCCAGGACCCGTTCGACCATCTTGGCGAAGTCCTGGTCCGAGAGCGCCCTCACGGCGGAGAGGATCCTCTCGTCCGAACGCTCGCTGAGGATCCTGTCGAGCTGGACCATCAGGCACCGCCCCCCGTCCTGATGGACTTGAGCCACTTCGCCGCCTCCTTGTTCGATGGGTCGAGGCGGACTGCCTCCTCGAGCAGCTGGACGGCCTCATCGGCCTGTCCGAGGGAGTTGAGCGAGATGCCCTTCCTGCAAATGGCGTGCGAGTCGTCGGGCACCAGCTCGAGGTACTTTGAGTATGAGTCGGCGGCACGTCTGTACTTCTCCTTCTCGAAAAGGATGTCGGACTTGATGAGCCACGCCTCCCGGTCATCGGGGACCAGGGCCGTGTACTTGTCGAGACACTGGACCGCCGCCCCCCACCTGCCCAGGCCGCGCATGGTCTTGGCCTTGCCCAGCCATGCCCTGGGCTCCTCGCCGTCGACCTGGAGGGCCTTCGAATAGCTCTCGTCGGCGCCGCTGAGCTTGTTGTTCGCGATGAGTATGTCGCCCATCGCTATCCACGCTGGGGCGAGCTTGGGGTCCAGAGTGACCGCCTTGCTCAGATACTGCACCGCGGCCCCCCACTTGCCTTCGAGGTCCGCGACCTTCCCGCGCCAGTACCATGCAACTGGATCGTCCCTGTTCTTCTCGTAGAAGACATGGATCTGATGTGACGCGGCACTGGTCTCCTTCTTGGCCACCAGCGCCTCGATGAGCATCAACTGGACCTGCTTGTACTCCGGGGTGACCCTCAGCATCTCCTCGGCTAGCTGGGCCACGGTGTCGAAGTCCTTCGCCACCATCGCCGCCTTCGCGCGCTCGATGGGCGGGACGGGCGCTGTCTCCGGCTCCACATCCTTGTGCGGGTGTTCGTGCGGCCCGTGAGCGTGATGGACCGGGGCCGGTGCGGTCTCTGGGACGGCCGCCTTGAGCTCCTCTAGGAGGCCTGCGACCTTCTCCTCGACGTCCGGGTTCTTGGAGACCGACCTCTGCCTCTCGGCCACCGAAGCCTCCTCGGCCCGCCCGATCTCCCTCAGCAGCTCGATGATCTGGTCGTGCGCCTCCTTGTTCTTGAAGTCCAGCGAGAGCGACCGGTTGAAGCACTCCAGCGCCTCCTCGCTCCTTCCCAGGTTCCTCAGTATCTTCCCCTTGAGGACCCAGAGCGGGGCGGTCTCCCCCTGGGTTATGGTCTCGTCCACCATCCCCAGCGCGTCCATGGTGTTGCCCATCTGGAGCATCGTCTGGGCGAGCGACTCGCCGACGCGGGTGTCGTCAGGGAAGCTCCTGAGCGCCTCGGTGAGGTAGCCCTCGGCTTCACGGGCCTCGCCGGCCTCGTAACTCAGCATCCCGAGGTTCCTGACGGCGATCGAGCGCAGGTCGTCCTTGGGGCCGACCTTCGAGAAATACTCCTTGGCGCGCTGGAGTAGAATCGCCTTCTTGGCATCCTTCCACTTCTTGGATGTGGTCCTGAGGAGTATCCCCCTCGACGACCACCAGTAGACCACGCCGAGCCTGAGGTACAAATCGCTCTGCGCCTCGAGCGGGTGCATCTTCTCGATCGATTCCACCTTCTGGACTATTGCGGAGATGGTCTCAGCGGAATCCTCCGAGAGCATCATGGAGTTGTGGTCCAGCGCGATCTTGACCCCGAGGTGCGCCAGTATGGTGTTGCATCTCTCACAGAAGGCCTTGGCCTCCTCGAGCCTCATCGAGTCGACGGATGCGTCCTTCACCAGCTTCTGCAGGTCCGTCGAGGGGAGCCTCACGTAACCTGGACCCGGCGTCGGCCCTATCACCGCCGCGAGCGACCCGTTCGCCCTCATCCGGGAGAACACGCTGGGTCCGACGAGGGTCGGGTTGAGGAAGAACTTGGGTTCCTTGAAGCACGTGTCGGCGCACCCGTCACAGAGGAGCGCATCTCCCTCTGACGAGCCACCGCATTTGAGGCAGGGCAATAGCAACCCCCTTCGTGTCATCCCATGTTGTTCAGGTGATATAATCATAGCGTCGAGGGCCGGTCAGCGCGAGACCAGCTTCGACATGTATGGTCCGTCCGCCGTGTACCCTAGCCGACGGTAGTACTCCCTGGCTCCCACGCCGCTCGTCACACTGACCTTCCGGAAGCCGGCCTCCGATGCGATCCTCTCGCCCTCAGCGAGGAGGCGCTCTCCGAACCCCCTGTGCTGCCAATGCTTGCCCGCCTTGCCGTCGAGCGGCGCCATCTGACCGTACACGTGCAGCTCCCGCACCCTCGCCACGTCGGTCCCGCCCCCGGGGATGCGCAGCCTCACGTAGCCGACGATGGAATCGACCGAGGCCAGTTCGAAGGAGACGAAGTGCTCGCGCCCGCCCGACGCGGCGTACTCCCTGTGCCGCATCTCGACCGGCGACTCTGGCGGGAGCTCCTTCGCGGTGGGCACGTGGCCTATCTCCCTGCACCTGATGCATCTGCACACCCCCCCGGCATCCTTCAGGTGGGCGAGAGCCAGCTCCCTGAGGTGGCTCTTCCTCACCCCGGCCTCGATGAGCTGCACCGGTATGTCGCGCTGGACCCTCAGTATCCTGACCCATTCGGGGACGGCCCTCTTCATGTCGGCGACGAGCGCGGTGGTCTCCTCCAGGGACATGGGGGTGTACCGGCCCTCCTTCCAGAGGTCGTACAGCCCGGTCCCCTTGACCACGAGCGTGGGGTATATCTTCAACATGTCAGGCATGAACCGCTCGTCCTCGAAGAGCGACCTGAAGGACGCGAGGTCCTTCACGGGGTCGGACCCAGGGAGCCCGGGCATCATGTGGTAGCAGACCTTCAGGCCGGCGTCCTTGGCTCGGCGCGTCGCGTCCACGACCTCGTGCACGTGGTGCCCCCTCTTGACGCCGTCCAGTATCCCATCATCGAGGGATTGGACCCCGAACTCGACCTTGGTGGCGCCGAGCGCGAGCGAGTGTTCCAGTTGCTCCGCCCCGAGCCAGTCAGGCCGCGTCTCGACCGTCAGTCCGACGCACCTCGCAGGGGCCGTCTCGTTCGCGGCGTGGGCAGCGGCGAGGTCCGGCGACTCCACGCCGTTCATCGCATCGAAGCAGCGCTTCACGAACCAGTCCTGGTACTCGATGGGACGCGAGGTGAACGTGCCGCCCATGACGATCAGGTCGACCTTGTCCGTCCTGTGGCCGATGGCGTTCAGCTGGTCGATGCGCGCCTTGGTCTGCCTGAACGGGTCGTAGCCGTGCATCTCCGCGCGCCTTGCCGCGGGTTCCTTGCCCGTGTATGACTGCGGCGTGTTGTTCGTGACACCGCCAGGGCAGTAGATGCACCGGCCATGAGGACAATCGTAGGGGCTGGTCATCACCGCGACGGGGGCGACCCCGCTCATCGTGCGCACTGGCTTGTTCCTCAGGACGCCCTGCACGCCTTCGCGCAGCTCCTCGGGGATGCGCTCCAGGATCTCGTGGTTCGTTGGGACGCGGCTGGCCCCGTGCTTCCTGCAGAGGCGGACCTTCAGCCGCATGAGCTCCTCCCTGGTGCTCGCCTCGCCAGAGATGATGGCGCTGGCGAGTTCGTCCAGGAGGTCCATGCCAGAGGCTACGCTGGCTCCTGATATCTACTTATCGGAAAACCAGACATCACTGGTACATCAGCGCGTCGTAGATGTCCTCCGGCTCGTCCCCCGTCTTCGGCCGCGGCCTCCTCTTCGGGTTCACGTCTATGTCGGGGACCAGGAGGCGCACGTAGGTCTTGTCTGGGAGCGGCTCGAGCGCGACGACGCCCTTGACGACAAGGGCCTTGAGGAGCCTCTGGAGCGTGTCCATTCGCATAGAGAGCTCGTCCCTCAGCTCCTCCGTCGTGATAGGGTACCAGTCCTTGACGACCGCCATCACCCGGAGCTCATCCTTGCTCAGACGGATCTGCATGGGCTCAGCCGAAGTAGACCGCGTTGGAGTCCTTGTCCTTCTTCTCCTCTTCTGGCTTGGCCTCGTTGAGGACGTCGATAGATAGGATCATGTGCGAAGGTATGAGCCGGAGCATCCCGTTCACCTCGCCCAGCTTCTTCTCCAGTTCCATGACTATCGCGGTGTCGTGCGCGATGGCCGCGTATCCCTTGAACATCCCCACCGTCTCCATCGGCTTGTCCCTGGACTCGAGACTCCTGATCCTGTACGTCGAACCAGGCGTCAGTACAACGGCCTCATCTTTTCTTGGCATGCCTCTCACCCTTCTTGCTCGCGAGTTCCTGGAGGTGGTCCACCGTCTTCCGGTAGTTCTCCATGGCCACCTGGACATGGGCCTCGGTGAAGTTCCAGGCCTTGCTCAGGTTGCCGTATCTGATTCGGTATCCCTTCTTCGTCGACCCGTCCGGCTGGTCCACGTTCATGTCCTCGAGGAGGTCGAACCCCTTGAGCTTGTTGATGTGCCTGTAGACCGTGGCCTTGGTTGTCCCAAGGGAGACGGCGAGGTCCTCGACGACCCATGCCTTGTCCATCCTCAGGAGGAAGTGGTCCACCAGCAGCTTGTACGGGACGCTGTCCCGGATGTCCGTAGCATCGGTCTTCGGGTCGTAACCCTTCGGGAAATAACCCACCTGATTGAGGAAGAGGAGCGCCACCTCGTCGATGTTGCTGAGCGGCGTCAACGGCGTGTTGCTGACGACATTTAGCTCGAAGCTCATGCTGGTTGTAATCGGACCGACAATAGTTAATGGTTATGCTAGAGTCCGCGCTAACGAACTCTGCCGCGCCCTGCGCAAACAGCGTGCCGCGTCATTGGCGACGGCCAGCCGGAGTCTGCTCTGCCTCGCTCGACAGTGGTCGGTCCGCGTCGGAATCAGCTCCATATCAGGATTCGGTGGCAGAGGCCTTTCTGCCTTTGGCCTCGGACTGGACCTACTGGACGGACGATAGATGCCATCAAGACAATGGCCCCGACCGCGGCAACGACTGAACCGACGCCGATGCGAACAGCCAGTCCGTCGAGCCATGTGTATGCAACGTAGCTGCTGGATGGAACCAGGACACTGGACCAGAACAGGGCCAAACCGGATAGAGTTCCCAGTCCCCCCAATGGTGTCACGATTGAGAGCAGTGCCCCGCCCACGAGTAGGATGGACACTGCGAACAGAACGGAGGGGTCTACTCCCGTGACAGCCGGGATTGTCGCCCCTTCAAGGTCCAACCCCCCGCTGAGATAACTGGATGGGTACTCTTCGCTCATCGAGTAATCGTTTCTCATCATAATTGCATTCGGGAGAGCAAGGGACATGAGGACCAGGCAAGCGCCTATGAATGCTAGCAGGTTCACCCTCGCGCTCATCACGTCGTCTTGACGGAACGTGAATAACCGCCCGTACAGACCATCCATCTTCTTCCACGTCCGCCCTCCGATTGGGAGGATCAGACCGATGAGGACTATGGCCGACGAAAGAAGCGCTATCCACACTCCATACTCCATCTCGAACATGACCCTCCTGCTGGTGTATGTGAAGTCAAGGCCGATGGAAATCATGAAGGATGGGACTGAGACTGCCTGGGCAAGGCCACATATCGGTGAGTGAAGAGACAGGAAGGCGCTGGCCACGAACACGACCATCAGCATCAATGAAATCATTTGAATGGGGGTCGTGGCCCAGGTAATGCCTCTCTCACCAAGGAAGAGATCCGCTGGTGAGCTGAGCTCTTCCGCGGTAGCGGGATCATACGACGTCGCCGGCCCGACTATGGTCATCGAATACCAAGGCAGCATCGATGCGAAGATGCCGAGGATTGCTCCCAAGACCACGAAGAGATTGAAGTCCCATTTCCTCAACGGACCGCCCTCAATCTGGACTGAGCAGGACGACGCTATATGAATCGTCGCGTCATCCCGATGAATCCTTCGACAGTTCCCTTGCCCTCGCCTTCTCGAACTCCGCCTCGAGCTCGGCTAGAACCTCGCCGCGTATGGCGATGAACTCCTTGCTTGTCCTGTCCCTAGGCCTCGCCAAAGTGACTCGGATGTCCTTCTTGACGGTACCTGGCCTCGCGGTCATCACGACTATCCGGTCGGCAAGGTAGACGGCTTCGTCCACCGAGTGCGTGACGAAGAGTATGGTCTTCTTCGTCTCCGTCCAGATCCGCAACAACTCCTTCTGCATGAGGTTCCTGGTCTGCGCGTCAAGTGCGCCGAACGGCTCGTCCATGAGGAGCACTGCAGGATCGTTGGCTAGAGCGCGGGCTATTGCCACCCGCTGCTTCATGCCGCCCGACAGCTGCTTCGGATGAGAGTCTTCGAACCCCTTGAGTCCGACGAGCTCGAGAAGCTTGGAGGAAGCGTCATGTCGCTTCTCAGGTGGGACCCCGCGTATCTCCAGGCCGAATTCCACGTTCCGCCTGGCGCTGCGCCACGGGAAGAGGGCGAACTCCTGGAAGACCATCCCGCGGTCAGGGCCGGGGCCCTTTACGGACTTGCCGTTCACGAGTATGCTGCCGCCGCTCTTTCCCTCGAGCCCCGCCACTATCCTCAGGACAGTCGTCTTGCCGCAGCCGGAGGGGCCGAGCAGGCATACGAACTCGCCCTCGGGGACGGATAGGTCGAACCCTTCGATGGCGACAAGCTGAGACTTCCCCTTCGCGAAGACCTTGGAGAGGCCCTCGATGGATATGCCGCTCATTTCATCCCCATCCATCTGTACAGCCGGTCGCGAAGACCTTGGAGAGGCCCTCGATGGATATGCCGCTCATTTCATCCCCATCCATCTGTACAGCCGGTCTTCGAAGAATCCTGCGATGCCTGTCGTAAGGGTACTCAGCAGTCCTATGACTATCATGCCCGCGAACATCAGGTCGTACTGGCTTGAGCCGGCCTTCGAGAAGATGTAGAATCCGACGCCGCCTCCGACATTGCCCAGCATCTCGGCGGCGACGATGCACATCCATCCGACTCCCAGGCCGACCTTCACTCCCGTCATGAAGTACGGAACGGTGAATGGGAGGACCACCTTCGCGAAGATGTGGACTCTCCTTGCGCCGAGGGTTCGAGCTGCATCTAAGAGGACCGGGTCGACGGTCTTCACTCCGAAGATGACATTGAGGAGGACGGGGAAGAAGATGCCCAGGAAGACGATGGCGACCGGCCCCCAGACTATTCCGAACACTACCAAGAAGATTGGAATCCAGGCCAGAGGAGGGATCGGCCTGAACATCTCGACGATTGGCTTTCCGGCCGCCTCGGCCCCTCTTAGGCTGCCCATGAGCAATCCGATGGGCAATGCCAGGCCGACGGCGAGAGCGAAACCGAACGCAATGCGCTTCATACTAGCCCAGATGTGATCCGTCATGTAGACGCCGGACTGCGCATCCTTCACAGTGAATGACTGTATGAGTGCGTCCAGCACCTCGGCGGGAGGCGGCACATACTCATAGAGGCCGGGCGAGGTGGCACGCAGGTACGCCGAGAAGAGATGCCATCCGATTATGAAGACCGAAAGGGAGAGCAGGCTGAGGGCGACCCTTTGCCAGTTGGCCGCGAACCACTTCTTCAGCTCCTGCTCAACGGCCATCGACGGTTCACTTCCTCAGCCCTGATGCTGTGTCCGGAGATAGAGGTTTGGGGGTCATGCCGGCCTTATGGTCAGCTCGAACCCCGAATCCTTCAGCGCTGACTTCAGCAGAAGGAACTGTATCGAACTCTCGGAGGGCACGGCGACGGTCTTGTTGACCAGGTCGTCGAACGACTCGATTCCGGAGCCGATCTTCACGACTATGGCGCTACCCTCACTGTTCGCCTGAGCGACCATCTTTGCCCCTATGTTCCCATTCAGATGCTTGAATATCGCGGGAGCACAGCCGAGGTAGCCGATGTCCACGGTGTCGGTTGTGATTGCGTCCATCACTGCACCGCCTGCTGCGAATGGGGCCCCGGTCGCGTTGACTACGTTTAGGCCGTACTTCTCGAAGATGCTCCCATCACCCAGGACCCGTGGGTCCATGGCGACGACCTTGGCCATCTGGTGCAGATCCGCTGTCAGATACCCGACGTGAATCGGATCGTCCGGGTTCAGTATGGTGTCGCTCGGCTCGATGGTTGCCGCAGCGGTGAGGTAACTCTCGTCAACGTAGGTGTTGGCGAAGTCCGACACGCCATCATAGCCACGTTCCGTGATGGTTTCGTTGGTCGTAACATTCAGCTCTATGTACATGTCAGTGAACGTCTCGATGGCCGACACGAAATCGTCGTCCATCTCATATCCATAGAACATGTGCTCGAAGGCCGCGGTAAGGACGTCTTCTGACTTGCTCGTGAACTCCATCGCGAGCGTCATGAGGAGGGAGTAGTTCTCGCCCTCTGGGTCGGAGAGAGCTGACATCACCCAGTCCGTCGCATCCATGTGTGCCCTGACGAAGCGCTGAGTCAGCATCTCTGCGCCTTCGACATCGGCAAGGAACGCCGTCGAGGCGGCGACGACACAGCACGGGTGGTTCGGCATCAGGTCGCCCGACCACATCATCACCTCACCCTCGCCGCTGACGACCGCATCGGAGCAGAAAGGCTCCCAGGAAATGAATGCGTCGATGTCGCCATTCGCCAGCGCGGCCTTCATCCCGGTCACGGGGAGGACCGTGTAGTGTACTGTGCCACTGGAGTCCCTGTCCAGCAGCAAAGCCGCTGCGACGACGCCGACCACGATTGCTGCTACGACCACGACCGCTAGGATGATCTTCAGGTTCTTGTCCATGAGTAGACCCAAGGAAACGATGCCGCTGCGGATTATAAGGATTTCCCACAGTTGTCGCCCGTTAGTGGTACAAGTGTATAAATACACTGTCAGTTATTGATACTATGAGGACAATTAATGGATTCGAAGAGACTCCTCGTCTCGGCTGCCTTGGAATCGGACGAGAGCTTCAGGAAGGCCCTCGGGAAGACCCTCGAGGACTTCGGCATGACCGTGCAGGACCTCGCGCACAAGTCCGGTGTTTCACCCAGCACGATCTACAAGATAATGAACGAGGACCGTTCGCCAAGCCTCGACATACTCAGGAGGATCGTCTCTGCCGTGCGCGGGAAGGAGGGCGGAAGGGCTGGCAACTTCATCGCGCTCATCGTCACGAGGCAGGTTCTGGACGAGGTCGTCGAGAGGTCGGTCCGGGTGGGAGATGAGACCGTCAGGGTCAGGGAGTACCCAGCGATGACTGTCGAGGATGCGATTGTGGCGGCGATAAGGGCGGAGCGCGACGGCGCAATCGCGGTCGTGTGTGCCCCCATAGTGAGCCCGACCATCGAGAAGATCCTCGACATACCGATCGCCACAATAGTCCCTCGGGACAGCGTGACTGAGGCAATCAGACTGGCTGCGAAGAAGTCCAAAGACTAGATGATCTTCCTTCGAGTCACTCTGAGGTCAAGTCCAACGGTGACCAATTCGCCGTCCTCGACCTCGGAAGTCTGCCCATCCACCGCGCAGCCGTCGGGGACCTCCTGGTACAGCATTACGTCCGTGCTCCGAACCGCCAACCTCAGCTTGTAGTACCATTCCCAGCCGGGCTCATTGACCTTCCTGAAGCCTATCAGATTCTGACCGTCGGAGACCAGGAGTATCATCCCCCGGAACGAGGCATCCTTCAGGTCCTCCTTGACAAGGGTCGCGACCGCGCCGCCCAAGTCTCCGGTGACGGCGTACCTGTCTGCGAGCAGCATGAGAAGCTTTTCGCTATCGGTCTCTCCCTTTGGCGACTGGGCGGCCGAGGGGATATTGCCGTTCACCGTCCCGTTGTGCGCCAGCACGAGCTGGCCCGAGATGAATGGATGGGTGTTCTTGAGAGAGACGCTCCCGGCTGATGCCGCCCTCACATGTGCTATGAGGATGCTCGGGGGCTCGATGCCTTCAACATCCCCCGCCGCGGAATCATACGAGGGATCGACGTGAGCGGGTCTTTCGCTCTTGCCAATCTGCGTCGGCGAGCCGTCAGTGAATGCAACGATACCCCACCCGTCCCTGTGACCCGGCTCCTCCTCCTCGGGAATCCTCCCGGTCCTGGCAACCTCCCTCAGGGCATGCAGAGATTCCATCGGGAACCTGGAGCTGAAGACCACCCCAACCATCCTGCACATCTGCCACACCTCACTCCATGACCTTCGGGACGACATCGACCTGAAGGGCCATTGAATTCGTGACCAGACATCTTCGCTTGGTCGCGTCAATCGCCTTCTCGAGGTTGGCGAGGTTCGACCCGGGTGCGAAGCGCATCTCCGGACGGAGCGTGATCTTCACGAACTTCTTCGCCCCGTCGACGGTCTGCAGGTCGCCGACGGCGGCGCACCTGTAGTCGGTCAGTGTCATGCCCAGGCCCTTCGAGACGCTCACGAAGACGATCTGGAAGCACATGTTGGCCGCGCCAACGAACGCGTCCTCAGGGGTCATGGGCCCCTTCATGCCGCCGAGCTCCACTGGCGGCGAGTACGTGACGGTCATCCCGTTCTGCCCGTCCATCTTCGCAGGGTATGAGCCAGTCCACTCTACCTTGGTCTCGAAATCCATGGGTATCAGGGCTCGGAGCCGTTTGGCCGGATAAACAATTTGCGCACGATATCCAGCATTCGCTCACATGTTGGATAAGAAAAAGAAGAGGGGGTGTATGAAGGGTGTTTGGGGGATTCGATTATCTTGACAGCGATTTCCGGATCTGGCTCTCGATTGCGGGCCTCGGGAGCGCGCCCACGGTCTTGTCCACCAGCTGTCCGTTCTTGAAGTAGAGCAGCGTCGGGATGCTCATGATCCTGAACTTGGACGCGGTCTCGAAGTTCTCATCGGTGTTGAGCTTCGCGAAGACCACCTTGCCCTTGCTCTCCTTCGCCATGGCGTCGATGGTCGGGGAGAGCATCCTGCACGGACCGCACCAAGGCGCCCAGCAGTCTACGACGACGTTCTCGTACCTCTTGACGAACTCCTCGAAGCTGGCATCGCTCACGGGGACCGGCGCTTCCGGGTAGGACGTCGATGCGCCCGGTGGGCTGGTCTTGTTCATCATCTCGGCCATCTTCTTCGCCCGTATCTGCTCGATCTCCGATGACATGTGTGATTCCGACCTTGCACGCTTGTGCCTTTTATCTGCATTACCGATTGGAGGTGCCGTACTTAACCGTTGCGACGAAATGCCCCGGGAGCGGACCAAGACGTAGTCTTGAGGGTGGAATACTGGATTAGACAAACTATTTAAACGGAGAATGGCGATACGGTCGATAGGGATGCAGGATGCTCGAAGAGGCTTCTGAACTCATTGGACTGCAGGTTTACACTAACCAGGGGATATTCCTCGGGAACATATCCAACCTCGTTGTCGAGGTTGACGAGAACAAGGTGCAGGGGCTTTTCATAACGAACACGAACCCGCTGCTCGTCGAGGGGTCGAAGTCGGTGAACGTGCCCTTCAGGTGGATCTCGTCCGTCGGGGACATCGTCATACTGAAGTACTTCCCCAAGAGGGTCGCCCTCAAGAGGGGGGCCTCCAAGCCCAAGGCCGAGAAGGTCGCTGTTCCAGAGTAAGGGATTTATCGTACGCTCACGCTCTCGCGTGACATGACCGAACCGAAGGTCGACCCATCCTGCTACGTCGCGAAGGAGTCCGTCATAATCGGCGACGTCGTCATCGAGAAGGGTTGCAGCATCTGGCCATTCGCCGTCATCAGGGCTGACATGTCGCCGGTGAGGATCGGCGAGGGATCGAGCATCCAGGAGCACTGCCAGATCCACGGGAACCCGGGTAAGCCGACCATAATCGGCAAGGATGTCTCCGTTGGCCACGGGGCCATCATCCACGCGGCGAAAGTCGGGGACCTGGTCATCGTGGGAATGAACTCGTGCATACTCGACGACGCGGAGATCGGCCCGGGTTCCATCATCGGTGCCGGGGCCGTAGTCAGGTCTGGAGAGAAGGTCCCGCCAGGAAGCCTCGTGGTCGGCGTCCCGGGGAAGGTCGTCAAGCAGGGCGATCCCACCCTCGTGGAGGCGGCCAAGAGGAACGCGGAGGCCTATCACAGGCTCCGCGACGCACACAGGCGCGGGGAGTTCGCCCGGTACCACGTCTGAGGCACCCGTCCCACGGACGGGATTCCATTAATGTCCTGCCCTGCCGATTCCCCCCTCATGACAGAGGAGGGAGTGACGGTTTGGGATGCGGTCTCTTCCCGGAGGAGCGTGAGGGCCTTCGAGAAGAGAGCCGTCGAGAAGGAGAAGCTCATGAAGTGCCTGGAGGCCGCCAGGCTGGCGCCGTCGTGGGCCAACAAGCAGTGCTGGCACTTCGTCCTGGTGAACGGCGCGGAGAAGGTGGCCGAGCTGGGGATACTACCGTCCCACATCAAGGACACCCCGGCGGTGATCGTGGCCTGCGGCGACCCCGAGAAGAGCGGGGACATCGACGAGAAGAAGTACTACCTCGTCGACGTGGCGATCGCTGTCGAACACATCGTGTTGCAGGCCGTCGAACTGGGCCTCGGGACGGTCTGGGTCGGGGCCTTCAGGGAGGACAAGATCAGGACGGCCCTCGGGATACCGCGGAACATCAAGGTCGTCGCCATACTGCCCATCGGTTACCCCGCAGCCAAGGAGGGGTTGACGAGCAAGATCCTCAAGGCTACTGTCGGGAGCAAGTCCAGGAAGGAGATGGCAGAGATCGTCCACTTCGACAAATGGTGAGGGCACTCATTGGATCTCATCGAGGTCGACACCGCACGCGCGGGAGAGCTCCTCGTGCAGGGCCCTGATCCTGCTCGCGGCCTCGGGGCTCACACGTCTGGCGACGTCGGCTATGGCGACTTCCAGGCTCACGCGGCCGCTGGCCGCTATCAGGTTGTCGGCCTGCGCGACCACCTTCTCCTCGAGTGTGATCGGGATGTAGTCCTTCTCCGGGAGTCCGAGCTGGCGGGCATCCGACCTCGTCAGGCCGGCCCCTATGTGCCTCTCGACTATGCTCACGAGCTCGGGTGACAGGCCCATATCGGATACGGTCTTTGCCCCCTCGACTGCGTGCATCACCGAGTGGGTCCTGCACCGCCCTATGTCGTGGAGGAGCGCCCCGGCCTCCACGAGCTGGGGGTCCGCGCCGCAGCGCCTCGCGATCTTCACCGCGAGTTCGGCCACTGCCTCGCAGTGCTCGATGACGTTCTCCGGGCACCCATTCGCCCTCAGCATGGAGAGGCACTCATCTCTTGTCGGCACCCTTCGCCCTGTCGACAACCGTCTTCCCCCTCGGGTTCGGCAACACCCGGAGCCGGCCCTTGAAGTCCTTGTCGAGGGTCTTCCCATTGGTGAGCCGGTCCATGAATATGGCCAACGCAGCAACCTCGGAGTGAGGCTGGTTACCCACCGAGATGTTCCTAGTCGCGAGGTCGTAGACCTCGCGGGGGACCTTCTCCGCCCCGACGACGATCATGAGGTCCTTGGCCTCGACCGTGGGCATGGCCTTCGCGATGCTCTCACCATACATGGTGAGATGGACGACCTCGCCCTTCCACGCCTTGATAGCCGCCTTCCAACCGACCCCCGTCTTGATCTCGAACTTGCCCCCGAACCGGTCCACGACGCTCCTCACGGTCCTCTCGAGCGGCTCGTCCGCGGTCGTCACCCAGATGGCGTCGGCGCCCAGCGCCCTGGCCGTCAGCGCCACGTGCGTCGTGACCCGCGCGTCCCTCTTCGGACGGTGACCGAGCCTGAGAACTACGATCATGCACCGCCCCTGTGGTCGACGGCTACTCCTTGACCCTCTCGATCCTGTGGCCGCGGTAGTCGAGCTTGTTGCTCCTCTTGACAAGGCTCTTGAGCATGGTGAAAGTGACGCCCAGCACCTCTGCGACGTCCCCGGCGAACTTCCCCTGGGGGCCCACGAGGTCGAAGATCTGCTTCTCGATCTTCGCGTACTCCTTCTCATCCATCACGGCGGCGGCCAGCACATCGCTTATCTCGTAGACCGGCCAGGATGCGTTGATGTGGAACGAGGTGTAGTAGGTGTGATAGGCCTTCTCGGGCTGCTGGAGGTCGGCGGAGGTCTGCCAGCGCGTCTCCACGAGCTTCATCTTCTCGAAGAACAGAAGGGCGTCCTTGCCCGCGGGTCCGAACTGCTTCTCGATCTCCCTCACTGTGTGCCATTCCAAGGTGACGAGCTTGAGGACCTCGCGTTTGACCTTGGTATCAACCGCCCGGAACATCGGAACTAGTTCTGCCGGTTCGGTTATGACCTTAATCCTAGTCATGGGCGTGCCCTATCTAAGTGTGGGCATATAAGGCTAATTGGAGAGGAAACAGAGGTTCGAAAACATACTGGCTCATGTCGAAAATTGCGGCGCGACGATGCCCACCAGAGGCTCCGCCGAACCCCGCGGATTGGGGCGACCTTTATGTAGGAGAATCGTCTTCGCTCGCATCGCAGAGTGTGCTCCCATGATGGCAAAGGACCTCAAGGACAAGATGAAAGTCGACGAGATCACCCTGACAGTCGTGGAGAAGAAGGAGCCAAGGGAGTGGAAGTCGGGGTGGAGCGGGGCCGGCGGGCGGGTCTGCGACGCGACCGGGGAGGACGGTAACGGCGACAAGGTCTCCCTCAGCCTGTGGAACGACGACGTGGACAAGGTCAACGTCAACGACCGCATCAAGATCACGAACGGGTGGGTCTCCTCCTACAAGGGGAACCTGCAGCTCAGCGCGGGCAAGTTCGGCAAGCTCGAAGTCCTCTGACCCGGTCGACGGGGCTCAGATTTCTGACAACGCCCACATAAGTAGCCCTGGCACTACGACCATCAGGAAGTCATCGTCCACCCGTGGGACCTTCCACCGCTCCACGGCGACGGCGGACACCGCCCCGACGAGACTGAGCACGGCTACGAGCCGCCAATCCAGGTACCCGAAGGCCGACAGGACCACTGCCGATATGACCGAGTACGCGAGGATTGGCACCAGGACCGATGCACGACCCTCACCCCTCACCTTCCTGATCTCCCCCGCCAACGGGTCCACGAGGGCCATGCCGACGATGGATACCGACGCGATGTCCCTCGGGAAGACCCAGAGTGCGACCGTTATCCCAGCAGCAGTCCACACGAACGAGGCTATGGTCTTGGCTTCGTGCTGCCTCAGGCCGAGGAACGTCACCCCGAACCTTAGCCGCAGGACCTCGATGGCGACGACGGCCCCGAGGAAGAGGATCAGGCCGGACCACCGGGGGATGCCCAGGTAGGGGATCTCCTCGGGGACGACGTAGTACAGCGGTGCCAGCCCCGCCATCATGTGGATGGCGCGCCTGAGAAGGTGACCTCGGTCCATCTGCTGCCCGTGGCTAATCCGCCTGAGGCCCAGATAACCCTTCGCCTCAGTCCGCGAATGCGGTCTTGGACCACTTGGCGTCGATACCCCTGTAGAGTATCCAGGTCGTTATTAGCATGGATCCGAGGACCAGCGCCAGCCCCGTCACCGCGAAGAACCAGTCCTCGACGAGGCTGAAGGAGAGGATCGTGAGGCCGACGTCCGGCAGGAACGACATCACGCTGAACTTGCCGAGGACCGAGGTGTCGAACAGGAAGGTGTTGGTCTTCAGGCCGGTTAGGTAGGCGGTGACCGCCACCATGTAGAGCGAGGTGACGAACATCACGACGAGGGCCAGCCACAGGAGCTCGAGGTCGCCGTTGACGGCGGAGATGGCGACTACGAAGAAGGCGGAGATGCCCATGGTGAGGACGAGGAAGACGGCCATCCTGACCTTGATCAGCTGGGGCACGGTCACGGGAAGCATCGAGTAGTACTCGGCGAGGTCGATGTTGTTGAGCCAGCTGTACATCAGCGTGCTCACGAAACCGACCATCGCGGCGTAGAAGACAGAGTTGAAGCCGACCGGGATCGAGAGGCCGTAGTTGACGAACCAGACCGTGAGGGAGAGGAACAGCAGAGGGAGGACGAACGAGAAGAACATCTTCGCCACTGTGCCGCTCCGACGCAGGTCGACGAACTCCTTCGCGACCAACGTCCTGTACAGCCCCTTGAGCACGGGTATGCGGGCGTGGTATGCCGGGAGACGGTCCTCATACTGGTGCGACGTGATGCTTATGCGGATCTCGACCAGGTAGTACGAGAGGGCGGTCAGGACCGCGACCTCAGCGACGGATGCGGCGGCGTAGACCAGCGCCATCGTCGGGTCCTCCAGGAACGGCCTGACGCTGGTCTGAAGGCCCATTGACGGGATGATGGTCTCGATGCCGACGATGTCCAGGACTCCGTAGGCGACGAACGCAATGATTATGGCCGCGGTGACGACCATGAACCACTTCACGCTCCGGACGAACACGACAGACGCGAAGAAGCTCAGTGAGAGGCCGATCATGAACGTGAGGAGGACGGACGCGAAGAACAGGCCGATGCTCACGAGGCTGTACCCAGTGTAGGCGGACGAGAGGACAAGGCCCAAGGTCGCGGGGATGAGCAACAGGCAGACGTAGAAGATCGCGTCGCGGAGGTAGATGCCCAGGAATGTCTTCCTGAAGGATATCGGGAGCAGGTACGGCATGGCCACGAGGAAGTTGCTCCGGCCGTACCTCCTTTCGAGGTACTGCTTGCCCATGAGGCCGAACGTGCCGACGCTGAGGCCGTAGACGAACACGGACATGTGCGTCATGAAGGCCATCTCGGTCAGGGTCATCCGCTCGAGCATCCCGTCTAGGGTCATGCCCACGATGGTCGCGAGGAAGAAGACGAAGACGGGGAATGTGAGGAACCGCTCCTGGCCGGAATAGCTCGCGTGTGTCCTGAACTCCTCCTTCAGCATCAGCCTCAGGAGCGTCTTCGTAGCGCGTCCCCCCCGACGGTCCGCAGGAAGACCCGCTCGAGGCTCTCGCCGTTCTGCAGGAGCTCCGCCTTGGTCCCCTGGACGACGACGCGCCCGAGGTTGACGATGGCCAGACGGTTGCACAGCCGCTCGGCGATCTCGAGTATGTGAGAGCACATGAAGACCGTGCCGCCCTTGGCCACGTACTCCTCGAGGTGGTCCCTCAGGACCTTCTGGTAGATCGGGTCGAGGTTGATGAACGGTTCGTCCAGGAAGAGCAGCTCTGGCTCGTGCATGAACGCGGATGCGAGCATGAGCTTCTGTCGCATCCCCTTCGACATGTCCTTGCAGATGGTGCCCTTCTTGCTCTCGAGGTCGAAGAAGCTGAGCCATTTCTCGATGCGGTCCTCGACTTTGTCGAGGTTCCTGACCTTCGCGACGAAGAACAGATACTCGTGAGCTGTGAGGTAGGTCGGCGGGCTCTCGACCTCGGGCACTATGCCTATGACCTCCTTGACCTTCATCGGGTGCTTGACCACGTCCACGCCCAGGACGTCTACGGTGCCGGTCGTCGGTTCCAGCTGCCCAGTGAGTATCCGGATCAGGGTGGTCTTGCCCGCACCGTTCGGACCGAAGAACCCGAAGAAGTCGCCCTTCTCGACGATTATGGTGACATCGTTGAGGGCCTTCATCCCGCCGAAGTCCTTCACGATGCTCTTCGCCTCGATTATGGGCATCGGCCCATGCTATCCTCTCTGGGTTATTTCAACATTGGGCGGTCAGTCTCTTACCATGACACTGGTTCCCCCTTCCGGGTTAAATATTTCCAAATGCTATCATGTAGCACGACTCGGTGGAACCCATCCAGCGAGGAGGTAGTGCCATGAAACCCAAGAGCGGCAAATCCGTCCTCACGAGCAAGATCGAGACAGAGATCGAGCTGCTTCAGAGACACGTGGCCATGCTCAAGGCGATCATGGACAACGAACCGATAGGCATCATAAGGCTCTCGGAGATGCTCAACTACCCTCAGCACAAGGTGAGGTACTCCCTCAGGATACTGGAGCAGGAGGGGCTCATAGACCCGTCGCCAGACGGGGCCGTCACCACGGAGAAGATCCAGGAGTTCCTGGACCACCTGAAGGAGATACTGGAGACGATGAGCAGCACGGTCAATGAGCTGCGGGAATCGATTGAGTAAGCCCGAGTTCCCGCCCCATCTCCTCATGGCCAGGCCCAGACAAAAGACTTATCTAACTGGTCCGTTTAACTGCGCCTGCCCTACCATAATGCCGTCGTAGCTCAGTCGGCAGAGCGTCCGCCTGTTAAGCGGAAGGTCAACGGTTCGAATCCGTTCGACGGCGCCATAGTTCTCACATCGCGACCGCGCGCGGCCGCCAACGTCTCAGGAAGGTCAGTCCCCTCCTCGCGTTGGACCATCTTGTCAAGTCGACCACGAAGAGCAGCGTTGCCACCGCGACGACGGACATCCCGAGCAGGCCGTTGAACTCGTTGATCACGCCGAAGAACACCCATACCAGGAGGAACCCGCCCGCGAAGTAGGCCTTGTGCACCCTGTTGGCCCCCCTGCCCAGCCTGTGCTGCAGGAGGAGCAGGGTCATGGTGCTCATCCCTATCAGGACGAGCACCGTGAAGACCGAGTTGAAGTGCCTGGTCAGCAGGCCCGAGGCCACAAGGAAGCTGCCCAGCAGGAACAGGAACCCGAGGACCATGAACCTCCGAGGGGACCAGATGGGGAGGGAGTGCCGGGCGCTCACAAGGTCGGAAGGCATCCTCTTCGCCGCAGCGACGAGCAGGACGACTACGGCCGCCGCCATGAGGTACTGGAACAGCGGAGGGACGTACTCGACGCTGAAGAGGACTGCGAAGACCGCTATGTCCAGGGAGAACAGGATGAGCACGAGCCTGTACTGACTGTCGCTAAGAAGCCTGACCTGGGAGTAGCCGGGCGCGAGCACGGAGAGCACTAGTATCGGCAGGCAGATGCTCACGGCCGAGTGGAATATGGTCAGCCAGACGGCCCACACCCAGTTGACGTCGAGGAACCGGCCGAAGTCCCCGAGGTCGCCCAGGTCCACCCATCCTGGGTCGAAGAAGCTCTTGACGGCCAGGCCCTCCTCCACTATGCCGTAGGCGGCGCCGAGCACGAGCACCGTGGCCCAGCCCTTGCCCCACGAGATGGACGTCTCGCGCACCAGCAGGACGCCGGCGCCGTACATCCCCAGGAGCCCGATGAAGGAGATCGGGTTGAAGAACTCGAGAGGGGGCGATGATCCCGACATGAGCTCGGCGAAGACCGGCGACATGAGGGCGAGCAACCATGCCAGTCGGGCCTTCTCGGTCACGACGACCCGATTGGCCGGAGAGGTATTCAAATCCTATCAGGGTGGGACGCCCGTCCACGGCGTGAGGGCTGGACAGCAGGGCTTAAATCCGACCTCCAACTGTTACCTCGATGGAACCATCCATCTTGGATGGAGAGGCGAGACCTATGGCCTGGATCAGGACCGTGGACAAGGCGGACTCGAAGGGAGAGACGAAGAGGGTCTACGACCGAATCGTGAAGGAGAGGGGGCACCTTGCGAACGTGTTCCAGGCCCAGGGGCTGGATCCGAAGGTCCTTGAGAGGGAGCTCGACCTCTACGTCGAGGTGATGATGGGTGAGGGACCGCTCACGCGCGAGGAGAGGGAGACCATAGCGGTCATCGTGTCGGCCGCCAACAGGTGCGCCTACGGCGCGATCCACCACTCCGAGGCTCTCGAGACAGTGGACAGGGACCCGGGGGCGCTATACAAGCTCGCGAAGGCGTACACCGACAAGTGCGAGACCCCCAGGAGCAAGGCCCTGCTCGCATACGCGGCGAAGCTGACCCTCGACCCGAAGGCCATCACCGAGGACGACCTCAAGGACATGCGCGAGGCTGGATTGACCGACGAGGAGATCCTCAGGGCGAGCCTCGTCGCGGCGTACTTCAACTTCTCGAACAGGCTCTCCCTCGGCCTGGGCGTGAGGCTGGAGAAGGGCGAAGCCAGGAGCTACAGGTACTGAGCTGGCTGGTCTGCCGCCCACAGAAACCCTAATAAGGAAAGGGCAGCTTTAGGAGGGACCGCACGGGCCCGTAGCTTAGTCCGGCGGAGCGATTGGCTCATAGGGGGACAAGCATCCCCTGAGGAACCAGTTGGTCATCGGTTCAAATCCGATCGGGCCCACTCCTTCTCACGAACACGGGACGCCCGCACGGCGCGCGCGCCCGATGGCCCATGCCTCAGAGCTCGCGCATCGGCTTGTTGCAGCACACGAGGATGCCTACGCCCTCCTTCGTGACGTGGACCTCTTGACCGCAGATGTCGCAATGATACGTCTTGCCCATCTTCCCCTTCACCACTCGCTTCACCTCCCCAGTGAGTGAGCGACCGGCCGACGAATAAATCCTTCCCCGATGTCATTCGCCGGGGGGGCGCGGCCCGCCTTCAGCCGCGCTTGAAGTACGGGTTGGTCAGGTCCTCGAACGCCGAGAGGGCGGCGGCCGCGCCGCCGTGGACGGCGGCGACTATCTGCCTGATGCCTCCGGAGACGTCGCCAGCCGCGTACACCGAAGGGATGTTGGTCCGGTAGTTCCGGTCGACGAGGATGAACCCGCCGGGGTCCATCGACAGCCCGAGTTCGGCGGCTAGCTGGTTGCTCGGGACCTCTCCGACCGCCACGAACACACCGTTCACGGCCTTGACATGGACCGCATCGGTCTTGAGGTCCCTCAGGCGCACGCCGGTCACCTCGTCACCGCCCAGAACCTCCTCGACTACGGTGTTCCAGAGGACTGGTATCCCTTTCCTCGAGATGGACTCCTGCAGGTGCCTGTCCGCCCTGAAGGAGTCCCGCCTGTGGATGAGGGTGACCTTGGAGTCGATGGAGTGTAGGTATAGGGCGTCCGTGAGCGCGGTGTTTCCACCTCCGACGACGACGACCTCCTTCTTCTTGTAGAAGAAGCCATCGCAGGTCGCGCAGTAGCTGACCCCTCGGCCGATCATCCCCTCCTCCCCGGGGACGTCGAGCTTCTTGTGGTGCGAGCCCGTGGCGAGTATGACCGCTTTCGAGGTCATCCGTCCGTTGGTGGTGGTGAGCTCGAACCTCTCCCCGCCCCGGATCCTCGTGACCTCCTCGCCCTCCCGTATCTCGACGTAGCGGCGGGCATGCTCGGCCATGACATCCATTAGCTTCATCCCGGGGACCTCGGGGAACCCAGGGTAGTTCTCGATGAGAGGGCTGGTCATGACCTGTCCGCCCGGAACGCCCTTCTCGAGCACGACGCAGCTCAGACCTGCCCTCCTGGCATATATGCCAGCGGCCAGGCCGGCCGGGCCTGCGCCTATGATTATGACATCGTAGTCCGCAGGGTTCTCGTCCGGTTGGCGGTCGTGCATCGAGTCGACTGACATCGACCCGTGAATCTGCAGACCTTGCTTTAATCCTTGTCCGAGGTGGTCCCCTGCAGGTTGCTGGAACAGGGCCAATACAATCAAATACGCTCCTCGTCCCTAACCGTGGACCAGGAATCTGGAACTGGCACGCCGCGATGGGATGCTCGCGGCGCCCTTCGTAGATGGGTGAGATGCGCACATGGAACCCGAGACCATAACAGCCCTCATCGCAATGGGCTCGATAATCTTCGTCGGCTTCTTCGGGAACCTGTTCTTCAACAGGTTCAGGATACCCGATGTGCTCCTTCTCATATTCCTCGGGATGGTCATAGGGCCTGACATCCTTGGGAACCGATTCGGGCTTGTCACGGGGGGCGCTTTGGAGGAGATCAACCAGTTCAAGGACCTCTTCCTTTCTGCGGCCCTCATAATCATACTGTTCGACGGTGGCCTGTCTCTAGACATCAGGGTCGTCCTCGAATCGATGAGGCTGTCCCTCGTTCACTCGGTTCTCACGTTCATAATCGAGATCGCGGTGATCTCCGTTGCGCTGCATCTCGTGCTGGAGATGGACTTCTTCGTGGCACTGATCCTCGGGACAATCCTAGGCGGCACCACTGGTGCAGTCGTGATCCCCGTGGTCAGCAAGATGAGATTGCGCGCGCAGACCAAATCCATGCTGATTATGGAGAGCGTCATAACCGACGTCCTGATCATCGTCGTTGCCCTAGCGCTCATTTCGGTAGTCAAGATCGGAGAGTTCGATCTTCCCGTCCTCGTGTCCGAGCTCGCCATCAAGTTCGTCGTCGGGGCGATCGTCGGGTTCGTCGCGGGCGCGGCCTGGTTGTTCGTCCTCGACAAACTGCACAAGCAGCCGCTATCGTACATGATCACCGTTGCGGCGCTCTTCGTCGTCGCTGGCGTCGTCGAGATGGATCCGATAAACAGCTCGGGGGCCGTCGCGGCCTTGGCCTTCGGGTTGTCGATAGGGAACCGCCAGTTCGTGAAGAAGAGGCTCACGACGCTTGCACTGACGACCCTCAACGAGGAGCACATACACCATTTCCACACAGAGATCACATTCTTTGTCAGGACATTCTTCTTCGTCTACCTCGGCCTTGCGTTCAGGTTCCCCACCTTCACCTGGATCCATCTCATGACCGGGATCCTGATAGTGTGGATAACCATCATGGCGAGGTACCTCACGTCGCAGATGTCAAAGAGGATAGGGGAGCTCGGCGAATGTGATACGCGCGCCGTGTTTGCGATGGGGCCTAAAGGGCTCTCCGCGGCAGTCCTCGCGACTCTACCTGCGGCCGAACTCGCGGGGCTGGATGTCTGGACTGACGACCTGGGAATCCTCTTCCTCAACGTCACCCTGATAGTGATCCTGGGCACGACTATCGTCTCCACCGTCCTGAGCTTCATGACCGAGAGGGACATAGACAGGAATGAGCGGGCGAAACTCAGACAACGGCTGATTCAGGATCGTCAGTGAGCCTGCAACTCCGAGATCACGGCGTCGCCGAAGGCCTTGGTCCCGACGCGCTCGTCGAGTCCCGCCATCCTGGCCAGGTCCATGGTGAATACGCCCGCCGCGAGGACCGCCCCGACCGCCCGGATGATGTCGCCCGCCGCCTCCTTGAGTCCCAAGTGGTCGAGCATCATCGCACCTGACAGTATCGAAGCGCACGGGTTGGCTTGGTCCTTCCCGGCGTATTTCGGAGCCGTGCCGTGGACGGGCTCGAAGACCGCAATGTTCTCTCCCAGGTTCGCTCCGGGCGCGAGTCCGAGACCGCCCACCTGGGCGGCGCACGCGTCTGCTAGGTAGTCGCCGTTTAGGTTCGGCGTCGCCAACACTGAGTACTCTTGAGGACGCAACAGGATCTGTTGGAACATGTTGTCGGCAATCCGGTCGTTGACGAGAATCCTCTTGTCGGAGCTGCTCCTGTCCGTCACATCATCCTCTGTCGTGATCGAGCCACTGAACTCCGTCTTGGCCAGCTCGTAGCCCCAATCCCTGAAGGCCCCTTCGGTGTACTTCATGATGTTACCTTTGTGAACCATGGTGACCGACCTTCGGCCAGACCTAATCGCATACTCGATCGAGGCGCGTATCAGTCTCTTGCTTGCGCCCTCCGAGATAGGTTTCAGTCCAATGCCGACGTCGTCGCCGATGGCCAGGCCCAGCTCCTTCAGGAAGGCCTTGCGGATCTTGGCGAGTTCCGGCGACCCGCACCTCCACTCCAGCCCTTTGTACACGTCCTCGGTGTTCTCCCTGAAAATGACCACATCCATCCGCTCGGGATGTTTCACGGGGCTTGGCACGCCATGGAAGTACCTGACAGGGCGTACGGAAGCATACAGGTCCAGCGATTGACGCAACTGAACGTTGAGACTGCGTATGCCTCCTCCGATTGGCGTAGAGAGAGGACCCTTCAGGGCGACCCCCGCGTCCCTGATTCGGCCCAGAGTGCTCGATGGCAGCCAGTTGCCGCAAGACGCGAACGCGCGCTCTCCGGCGAGGACCTCATCCCATACGATCGCCGCGGTCTGACCGTTGCATGAGGTCAGCGCCGAATCGACTACCGACATCGCCACGCGGGTCGTCTCGGGGCCAATCCCGTCCCCTGGGATGAACGGGACGATGATGCGTCTCACAGCCTGAACCCCCCGTTCTTCTGGACATGCGGGACCAACCCGCCGTCGTCGAGCAGGGTGCGCATGGTGACCGGCAGGGCGCGCATGCTCCTGTCGATTCCAGAGGACAACTCCTTGACAACCCCGGCCGACAGGTCGACTGCGAGTTCGTCCCCATCGGCGATCCAATCCGTGTCCATCTCGATGAGCGGCAGGCCGATGTTGAAGGAACTCCGGTAGAAGATCCTGGCATAGGATTTCGCAATCACCGCGGAGACCCCCGCTGCCATGAGGGCGCGAGGGGCCTGTTCCCTGCTGGAACCGCAGCCGAAGTTGCGACCAGCCACTATGAAGTCGCCGGGCGACACTGAATCCGCGAAGCCCGGGGAAATGTCCTCCATCACGTGCTTAGCTAGCTCTGAGACATCGTCGATCCTGAACTTGTACCTCCCAGAGATGATGTAATCGGTGTTGATGTCGTCGTTCGGCTGGAACCTGTGGGCGCGGCCCTTCAGCACCATCAGCTCACCTCCCTGGGATCGGCTATCTCGCCCCGCAGGGCGGAGGCGGCCGCGGTCTCCGGCGAGCACAGGAAGATGTTGACCCCGTTCTCGTTCCCCATCCTGCCCTTGAAGTTCCTGTTGGCGGTGGACAGGACCGTCTCACCGTCAGCGGGGACCCCTGCGTTCGTTCCCACGCATGGTCCGCATCCTGGCGCGACGATGATCGCGCCTGCGGAGATGAGCGCCTCGATGGAACCAGCCTTCGCGGCCTCGAGATAGACCCTTCGCGACGCAGGGGCCACTATGAGGCGCGTGGACGACTTCACCCGCTTCCCTCGGACTATGCGGGCAGCTGCCGCCAGGTCCGAGACGCGGCCGTTCGTGCATGTCCCGATCACCACCTGGTCCACATGCGTGCCGGCGACGCTCGAGACCTCGCACACATCGTCCACCCTGTGCGGGCGGGCGACCATCGGGGGGACATCCGACATGTCGATGTCTATCGACTCGCAGTAGGCTGCATCCCCGTCCGGGGAGACGCCTTCCCGCACCTCCAGGCCGTGTGAGCTGAACCACTCCGCGGTCGCCCCGTCGAACCCGAACGGGGAGAACTTCGCCCCCATCTCGACCCCCATGTTCGCGATGGTCATCCTGCTGTCCATGGGCAACGAGGCCACCGATCCGCCGCCGTACTCCATCGACTTGTATGTGGCACCGCCCGCTCCCACCTTGCCGACGAGATGAAGCGCCAGGTCCTTCGCTCCGACGTTCCTCCCGAGGACGCCGGAGAGGGATATGCGCATGCTCTCCGGCACCTTGAACCACATCTTCCCTGTGGCCGCGCCGACCGCCACGTCGGTCGAGCCCAAACCCGTGGCGCACGCGTTCAGGGCGCCGTATGTGCATGTGTGTGAATCCGCCCCGAGCACGAGGTCGCCCGGCAGCACCTTCCCGCTCTCAGGTATCACCTGGTGACACACGCCCTCGCCGATGTCGTGCAACGGCACGCCGTTCTCGGCTGCGAACCGTCTGATCATCGCATGGATGCGGGAGACGCCGGCGGATGGCGGCGGGGAACTGTGGTCCAGCACAATCGCCATGCCCCTTGTCGTCCGCGCCCCCGAGAAGCCGAGCTTCTCCAGCTCGCGCATCATGATCAGCGATGTGCCGTCCTGTGACATGCAGAAATCGACTGATGCGACGACGTGGTCGCCCGCATGGCACTCATGGCCGGCGTGGGCCGACAGGACCTTTTCCGCTATGGTCATACCCATGGCGACCACTCACCTCTGGGACAGGATGCCGATGTCGACGGCAATGAGCCTCTTGGACTCGTCAGTCTTCCCCTTCGCCTCGCTGAGCCTCGAGTACGCTGTGACGAACTCGGCGTCGGTCACGTCGCCCTTCTTCTCCTCGCCGAGCCGGCATACCTCTTCCCGTAGCTGCTCCACGAGTTTGGGGTCTGCCGACAGCCCGAGGTCCTGCAGCTTATGCCTGACCGAGGAGCGGCCGGAGTGCTTCCCCAGGGCTATGCGCCTAGTCGCCCCCACCATTGACGGGGCGAACGGCTCGTAGAGGCTCGGCTGCTTGAGGATCCCATCGACGTGGATGCCGGACTTGTGGGAGAAGACGTTGTTCCCCACTACTGGATGGTTCGCGGAGACGCTCACGCGGGAGGCGATCTCGACACTCCGGCTCAGAGACTTGAGCGACTCCGTCTCGTACTTCGTGATCCCGAAGTGGGTGTGGAGGTTCATCACCAGGACCTCCAGCGGAACGTTCCCTGCGCGCTCCCCGACGCCGTTGACAGTGGTCGACACCCAGAGGGTCCTTTCGTCGAACGCGGAGGCGGCGTCGACCGCGGCGAGGGCGTTCGCGACCGCAAGGCCGAAGTCGTTGTGGGCATGGAACTCGATGTCGATGTCCACTGCACCCATCAGTTCGGAGACGAGCTTCGCCGAAGCGTTCGGGGTGAGTATCCCCAGCGTGTCACATACATACGCGGAGCCTGTCCCCTCCGGCCTCCTTGCCGGCGGTGGCGAACTCGATCAGGTAATCGACCGAGGTCCTTGATGCGTCGCCCGCGTTGAAGCAGACGTAGACGCCATGGGACTTTGCGAACTCCACGCAATCCACCAGGCCTGCCAGCTGCTCCTGCCTTGTCATCCGGAGCTTGTGGGCCAAGGAGAGGTCTGATGTATCGGTCGATATGGATACTGCGTCCACATCGTTCGAGATCGAGTCCCCGACATCGGCCTTCAACATCCTGTTCCAGCCCATGACCGACATGCCGGAGGACTGTGCCCTCAGCCTGCGGGCGCACGACCTGTCGCTGTCGTTGTACGTAGCGAAAGTCTCGAGCTGCTCGACCCCGATGGATTCCAGCGCAGTCGCGATCGCGAGCTTCTCGTCGGAGGAGAACGAGATGCCAGGCATCTGCTCCCCGTCCCTGCACGTCGTGTCAACAATCTTCACCTTGGCCTTCGGGAGCGGAGCTCCCGATGATCCCGTGGGCATCTCTGGTCTCATTTTCACCACCTGTTGAGAGCGGGCTTTGGGACGCGCAGATGAGGGGCTCATGCGCGGCGCGCCCCTTCGGCCCGATGGTGGAAAAGCCGATGCGTGATATCACCATTGTGTCATTCCAAAGACTAATTCATGCGTATATGTCCAAAAGATGACTACGATTGCGCTTCAAATGACCACCATATCAGTCAACAGCGCTTCAAATGCCATCGAGCACCCGCCCAATTCCGATGGAGAGCGTACTCTGGCCATTCGTCGCATGGGTTCAAAACGCGTCGCGCGCGTGGCGCGTCAGGCCCTCTTGAAGGCCGAGGCGCCTGGGAACCGCGCGCGCTTCCCCAGCTCCTCCTCGATGCGTATGAGCCGGTTGTACTTCGCGGTCCTCTCACCCCTCGATGGCGCCCCTGTCTTGATCTGGCCCGCGTTGGTCGCGACGCTTATGTCGCTGATGGTCGCATCCTCGGTCTCCCCTGACCTGTGGGACACGACGCAACTGTATCCAGACTCCGCCGCGAAACCCATCGTGTCAAGGGTTTCGGTGAGGGTGCCTATCTGGTTGACCTTGATGAGGATCGAGTTCGCTATGCCCTGCTCGACCCCGTGCTCCAGCACGGCCCTGTTGGTCACGAAGACATCGTCGCCCACCAACTGCACCTTCCCCCCGAGCCTGGCGGTGATGCCCTTCCATCCGACCCAGTCGTCCTCCGACATCGGATCCTCGATCGACGCGACCGGGAAGGTCCTGCACATGTCCGCGTAGACGTCCACCATCTCGTCCGGCGAGAACTCCTCCATGGTCCCCTTCTTGAAGACGTACTTCGACCCGTCGAAGAACTCGCTGGCGGCTGCGTCCATTGCCAGCAGCAGGTCCTTGCCGGGCCTGAGGCCGGCCTCCTCCGTGGCGGAGACTATGAGCTCCAGGGCCTCCGAGTGCGAACCCAGCCTGGGGGCGAACCCGCCCTCGTCACCGACGGCCGTGTTGAGCCCCTTCTTCTTCAGAAGGGACTTCAGCGAATGGAACACCTCGACTCCCCTCCTGAGCGATTCGGAGTAGGTCCTTCCGATGGGTATGACCATGAACTCCTGGAAGTCGAGGTTGTTGTCCGCGTGCGCCCCCCCGTTCAGCCGTTCAGGATGTTCATCATCGGGACCGGGAGCGTGCAAGCCTTCCTGCCCCCGATGTGTCTGTAGAGGGGTTCGTGCGCGTCGTTCGCTGCGGCATGCGCGTTGGCGAGAGAGACTCCAAGTATGGCGTTGGCGCCCAACTTGGACTTGTTCTTGGTGCCGTCGATGCCCACCAGCAGCGCATCGACCTTCGCCTGGTCCGACGGGTCTGCGCCCTTG